>NZ_JBSFXG010000012.1:1445-240845 GCF_053595235.1 Streptomyces sp. NPDC002520
CGCACCCATCCCCGGCGGCATGAACGGCATCCCACCACCCTGACCCCCAGCAGCGGAATCAGCAAGATACGTACTCCCCGGGAACGCGCTGTCGGCAGCACCCGGCGTCGACGGCAGATCAAGCCCACCACCACCAGGCAACGCACCACCCGCGACACCACTCCCACCCACGGCACCAGCATCCGGCAGAGCCGAATCACCCGTGAACGGATCGGCATTGCTGTCCAACAACCCAGAAGCATCCGACGGATCCGTCAACCCACCAGGCGCACCACCCCCGGCACCGCCACCCGCACCCATCCCCGGCGGCATGAACGGCATCCCACCACCCTGACCCCCAGCAGCGGAATCAGCAAGATACGTACTCCCCGGGAACGCGCTGTCGGCAGTGCCGGGTAGAGCGGTGTCCGCGGGCGACTCCAGAGCGACGTGACCCGGCAGACCCGACGGTGAACCGAGGTCGCCGGCGGTGCTGCCCCCGAGCGGGTTGTCGCTGTTCAGCGCCGTGTCGCCGGGGAAATTCTGGAGCGGGGAGTCGCTGCCGAAGGGCGAGGAGCCATCGGCGAGAGCGCCGGGCTTCGAATCCGTGCCACCAGCGGTGCGGCCGGTGCCACCCGCGAAGCCAGGGGCGGTGAAGGGCATCGCTCCGCCCGTGTCCCCTGCCGGGTTGGCCAGATCGGTGTTTCCGGGGAACGGGTCCACCGGGCCGGCGCCCACACGGACCGAAGGATCGGTCGCCCCGGGGAAGTCGAGCGGTGCGTTCCCACCCGCGGAGGGGTCAGTGTTTCCGCCGAATGCCGTCGGCGTATCCGTTGGAAGACCCCCGAAGTTGGGGAGGTCCCCGGTGCCCGCGGGGTCGGTGCCGCCGGGAAACGAAGTCGGCGCAAACACCGAGGGGTCGGTGCCGCCGGGAAAATGGGTTCCCGGGCTCCCCGGACCAGGAGGAACGACGGGACCCAGCCCTGCGTCAGGGTTCGCCACGTCGGTGCCCCCGGGAAAATGGGTGCCCGGGCTCTCCAGGCCAGGAGGAACGACGGGACCCAGCCCTGCGTCAGGGTTCGCCACGTCGGTGCCGCCGGGAAAATGGGTGCCCGGGCTCCTCTGGCCAGGAGGAACGACGGGACCCAGCCCTGCGTCAGGGTTCGCCAGGTCAGGGGGCGGCGGTTGGTCGAGTGGCGGCGGATCGTTGAGACCCCCGGGGGCTCCGGGTCCCGCGGTGGAGGTCGGCGCTTTGAGGTTGTCCACCGTCACCTGGTAGTTGTGCGCGAGGCTCTTGAGCACCTTACGCATGTCCGCCGTCATCATCTCGGCCAGCTTGCCGGCCTTGCTCACGGGGATGTTTCCGTGGCTGTCGGGCCCCAAGCCATAGTGTGCGGCCGCCTGGTCGGCGTAGAAGCTGTCGATCTCCAGGATGATCTGCTGGGCGCTCCTGAGGCTCACGGCGTTGTTTGCGATCTGCTGCGGCACGGCGTGACTGCCGGACGCACCACCGGACAGCACGTCCGCGTTGGCGGCCACGCTGCGGGAGAAGCCCGTCATGGTGTCGAAGAACGCGTCGGCCGCGTCTCCCTTCCACGGACCGTCCGAACCAGCCAGCGCCTTGGTCTGGGCAGTCAGGGACTCGGCGACCATCTCCAGGGTAAGCTGGACGACGTAGAAGGCATGGGCCGCGTCCATCAACGACTGCGGGTTGGCCGTCTGGGCGGCACGGTCAAGGTTTGCGGCGTCCCGGGCACCCGCCGACATGCCGACGATGTTCGCCTCGATCTGTTTCCAGTCCCACGTGTCGTAGTCGGAGACCGAACCCGGGTCGCCCCCCGGATTCGAGAAAATGCCGCCGCCGGAGCCTTCACCTTCCTTGAAGCCACCGCTGTTGTACTTGTCGTCGCCGTTCGCCATGACGTTCCGTCCTCACCGACCGTTCCCCTGTACGCCGTCGCGCATTCCCGCACACCACCGACGCCCCGGTCCCACCTGTGCGTCCAGGCACTGGCGGGACCGGGGCTGCGTCGATGCCCTGCCAACCCTGCTACGCAGGGCCGGCACCTCCCCCTCCGTCCTTGTTGAGCGCGTCGAAGTCGGCCTGTGCGGACTGCATGGCCTTCTGCAGATCGATGGCCTTCATCTTGTTGGCGTCCTCGATTTTGACGTATTTCACACTCAGTTCCTTCATGGTGTCCCGGGTGTCCGAGAGACCCTGCACCAGATCGCTGAGCACATGCTGGAAGGACGCCTTCAGACCGCCATCGGCGTTGACGCCGTTGATGTTGGCGCGGATGACGTTGGCGTGGTAGAAGCCGCCGGGTGCCACCGCCACTTCGCCCAGTCCATCGAGCGCGGCCCTTACCGGTGCGATGAGTTTGTCCATGTTGTCCGCGAAGAGCTCCATGGACGGCGTGTCTATGGAGGTTGTCCCGCTGCCCTTCCCCCCACCGGAAGGCACCTCCGGGGGATGCAACTGGACTCCTCCGGAACCGAGGTCACCCGGGGAGTGGTCGACGTCTGTACTGCCGGCGTAACCGGTGTCCGGCGGGGGCGGGGGTGGAGAATCGGGATCCTCGGGTCCGTCGTTGTATGGCCTGTCACCCATGGCGTTTAGTGCCCGGACCAGAGACGGGTGCCGGTGGCCTCACCCTCCGCGTAGTACTGCTGGATGTCCTGGAGCGCCTTGGTCATGGCCAGAGACAGTTCGCTCATCCTGTCCGCGGCCGCGTCCCAGATCTTCTGCTGCTCGTAGTACGCCGCCACGGCCGCGCCCTCCCATTCATTGAGCCGTACTGCGGCCTGGTTGTCCAGGTCGTTCTTGGTGGCCGTCACCGCTGCGGTGATGGTCTCCATCTCACCGGCGATGAACGCCACTTCTTCCAACTGGATACTGTAGGTTGCCATCATTTCTCCTCGGGTAAGCGTGGGGCCGCGCAGGGACGGTGGTGCGGATTTCGTGCCAGGCGGATGCGGTGGTTACTGGAAGTGCGGCAGGCCGCCACCACCTGCTTCGATTGTCGCGGCGATCGCCGCAGCCTGTTGGTCGGTCTCCGCGTGGACGTTGGCGTACACTCCCGTGTTCTGCGACAGCGTCTCGAGCATGCTTTCCAGCGCGCCCAGGAGCGTCTTGAACTCCGAGAGCCACGTGCCGACCGCGCCTGTGTACTGTGCCGCCGCGGTGCCCTGCCAACTGCCGGACAGCGCTATGTACTGGCCGTCCATGTTGGCGTACGACCTGGCGCTCTCGTCCACCGCGGTCTGGAAGGCCTGTTGGGCCTGAATCATGCCATCGAGATCTACCCGCGTGGTGGGATCTGCCGCCATGATCTTCACCTCTCTTCGTCATCTGTGGCGCAGGCGCTGGCGTCAACTCACCGGTGACTGCGGCCAATCCGTTAGGTCAACTTCTATCGTTCTCACATCCGGCGGCCATGGGACGCCAGACGGGGGTTCTCTGCCCGACGGCCGTCGATGTCTTCCTTTCTGCCTCTCTCCCCTTCCGTCCCTCGCGTCCGCCCCGTCCTGGATTCGCAGATCCATAAAGGTGGCGGATCAGAGCGCCATGGGCTGAGCTTCTCGATCCGATTCCGGCACCGCGCCGCTGGCATTCAGCTCGGCGGTTCCCACCGAGAGCGTCCCGGACCGGCGTGCGACCAGATCGGCGAGGCGGTGCACGCCGAAGGCCGCACCGGCGGGGGGCTGCCGTTCGAACTCGGCGACGAGTGCCGCCGTGCCCTCCTCGGACAGACGCAAGCCCGCCTCGGCCAGCCGTCGGCCCGCCAGCTCCGCCAGTTCCACGGACGTGTAGGGCGGCAGCCGCAGGTACTGGGCGAACCCCGCCGCCAGCGCGCTGTGCTCCCGCAACAGGCGGACCAGTTCGGGCGTCGAGCCGACGAGCACGGTGACCGGGCCGGGCCGGGCAGCGACCTCCGCCACCGCCGCCAGCACCCGCGCCTGTTCCTCCTCCGGCCGCTTCTCGAAGGCCGGGTCCAGCTCCAGCAGGAGGATCCCACCGTCGCCGTCCGCGCGCGCGGCGGCCAGCCGGGCCGCCGGCTGGCCGTCCCATCGCGCCGGTACCCGCGAGAGCGGCAGCCGCAGCACCGCCCCGTGCGCCAGGACCCCGGACTCGGCGAGCGCACGTGCGTAGAGCGCGGTCAGCGCACCGCGGCCCGAGCCCAGACCGCCCTCGAGCACCAGATTGGCCGCGCGCGGCATGGGCGGCTCCTGTCCCGCCGCCCGCGCCGCGACCAGTCTTTCCACCCTGGTCGTCAGGGCCGTCCGGACGTCGGTGAGGCCGACCATCGTCCCCAGCCTGCGCAGCGACGCGGAAGGGTCCTCGCCGCCGCGCTGGTCGGCGGCGGGTGGAGGCTCCTGCGTGTTCCTGGGCGGTTCGACGGTCAGGACGTCGGCCCCGATCAGCACGCTCAACTCGTTGTTGTCCTGCGGAGGATCGGCGGCGAGCCGCGACGCCTGCCGACTGATCATCTCCTCGAACACCTGCCGTGCCACCCGCCCGTTGCCGAACGTGGCGCCCTTCGGCACGTCCTCGAAGTACCGGACCAGAGCCGTCAGTGCGCTCTCGGAGAGCTCGTAGTAGTGCTTGCCGCACAGACCCCGGACGATGGTGACCAGCTCGGCCGGGCTGTAGTTGGGGAATTCCACGGTGCGGGCGAAGCGCGAGGCCATGCCGGGGTTGGAGGCGAGGAACTGGTCCATCTGCGCGGAGTAGCCGGCCACGATGACCACGATCTCGTCGCGGTGGTCCTCCATCAGCTTCATCAGCGTCTCGACGGCCTCCTGCCCGAAGTCGGGTCCTGTGCCGCGGGACTGGTTGGTGAGGGTGTACGCCTCGTCGATGAAGAGCACGCCGCCGAGGGCCCGGTTGAACACCTCGGTGGTCTTGATGGCGGTGCCGCCGATGATCTGGGCCACCAGGTCCGCCCGCGCCACTTCCACGATGTGGCCCTGCGAGAGGATGCCGAGTTCGGCCAGCACCGCGCCGTAGAGCCGGGCGACGGTGGTCTTGCCGGTGCCGGGCGGGCCGGCGAACACCAGGTGCCGGCTCATCGGTGGCATCGGCAGGCCCATCTCCTGACGCCGCTGGGCCATCTTGTTGAGGTTGATGAGGCCGGTGACCTCGCGCTTGACGCTCTCCAGGCCCACCAGCGCATCGAGTTCGGCGAGCGGGCCGGCCGTGCGCATCGGATCCACGCGGCCAGCGCCACCGTCGGCATCGCCGTCCGCGGCGTCCGGACGCGCGGCCCCGAACCCGGAGGACTCGCCGATCGCGCCGCCGCCGTTGTCCCGGATGTCGCAGTCGCTCACCGCCACCAGCTCGTCGCTCAGGCTGCGCAGGCCGTCGCCTGCGTTGCCGAACACCGCGCAATTGGCCAGATCGGCCTGGCAGGAGGCGGTCACGTGCACGCCGTGGCCGCGGGCGCCGGAGATGCGGCATCCGATCGCGGTGAGCACACCGCCGCCCACCAGCCGGATGCCGTCGCTGTCCGAGTCGGCGAACTCGCTGTCCCGGGCGGTCAGCCGGGAGCCCGAGCCGACCACCACGGCGCAACCGGTCACCGCCGATGCCGTGAGCGCGATCTGAGAGCCGCCGGCCATCGACAGGCCCGAGCCGGCCGAAGCCCGCACCCGCACGTCGGTGAGTTCGGCCACGGCGTCCTCGTCGAGGTCGATGCCTCCGCCGGTGGCCAGGTCGCCGTCGCGAACGTCCAGACGCCCGCCGCCGCGTACCACCGCCGCGGCGCCCCGCCGTCCCGACACGGACAGCCGCTCGACCACCACGCGCCCGCCGTCCACCACCTGAAGGGCCGCCTGCGCCGCGTCCCGCACGGTCAGCCCCGCGCACTCCACGACCGCGTCCGCCTCGACGACGAGGCCGACCTGCCCGCCGTTGATCACGCACTCCTCCAGCCGTGGCCGGGACCCTGCAGCCGCCTGCACGCCGGCCTCGCCGCCGCCTTCCACCGTGCAGTCCCGCAGAACCGGTGAGGCCCCGGCACCGATGTGCACGGACTGGCGGGCGGCTCCGCTGAACCGGCAGCCGGTCAGCAGAGCCTCACCGGTGCTGGTCAGATACACGTCGAGGGCCGCTCCGCCGAGCACGTGCACGTCCCGCAGCTGGGTCCGCGCCTGCTGCTCCACCGCGACGGCCGGTTTGGCGCAGCCCTCGATCCGGGTCGCCTCGACGACGACCGTACTGGTGCCGTTGGCGCACACCCCGTTACCTCCGGCCTGCTCCAGCCGGCAGTCCCGGATGGTCAGCTGTCCGTGCTCGGCCACCACCACCGCCGAGGAGGCCACGTCGGCGACCTTCGTGCGCTCCACCACGTTCGCACGGCCGGAGGTGACCACGATCCCGGCGCCGCGGCCGTTGGCCACCTCGCAGTCCCGCAGCGCGAGCACGCCCTCGTTCCACGCCAGAACGGCCGCCCACGCCTCGCCCGCGACCTTGCAGCCGTCCAGCGCGGCCTGGCCACGGCGCACGTCCAGGACCGGTGCGTCCTGGTCGGCGCCGGTCAGGTGCAGCCGGGACAGCTGCACGGCTTCGGCGTCAAGGACCAGGGTGCTGCCGGACGCCGTGTGAACCCGGGGCGGCTGCGCGGTGTCCTGTGCGGCGATGGTCACCGGCCGGGTGACGTGCAGCGCCTCCTCGTACCGGCCCGGCGCCACGGTGATCAGCGCGCCGTCCCGCGCGTCGCCGAGGGCGTCGGCTATCGACCGGTACGCCCCGGCGCGGTCCGGTGCGACGTACAGAACCTGGCGCGTCACTCAGTTGCTCCTTCGTCGGAAAGCTGCCTCGGGGCCTGCCGCCCCGGTCATTGCGACGGACCGCCGCCGGTGGCGGGCGGGCCGGCCGGATTCCGCCATGGCGGTGGGGAGGCGGCCGGCAACAGGCCTGGCGGTGCGCCGGGGGGCAGGACCGGCGTCCCGGCCCCCCGGCTGTCGGCCTGGTGTGTCCGCAACAGGTCGAGCGCGCGCGACAGCCCGTCCAGGGCCATGTCGTCCAGCGGCACGCGCCGGCCGGGCGCGGTGCCGTCGGAGCCACGGGGCCCGGCCGGTGCCGTCTCCGATGTGGACACCTCCCGCAGCAGCAGGACCGGCCGGTCCCCCTCGTCCCTGCGCAGCACCTTGAACACGGTGCCGGGCACGAACACCACCTGATCGGGCCGGGAGGTGTCCACCAGACGGGTTCGGCGTGCCGTCATCGACCAGAGCAGGACGTCCACGGCGGGGCGCCTCGTCGCGTACGGCGTGGTCTGCGTCGTACAGAACGCCCATTCGGTGGCCACCCGGCCCTCCTCGTACCACGCCAGTTCGGCCGGTTCCATCGGCGCGCGGAGCAGGGCGGGGCCACGGTACGAGGGCAGCCGTTGCAGACCGGCCGAAACGCAACGGGCGAGTGGGACGTGCGGGCCGGCCTTGGCCTGGCGCACGGCCGCGTCCACCCGGGCACTGTCGCCGCTCAGATACAGGCGGACCGCCACCAGGTCGGTGAGCGCTGCGGCGGCGTCCTCCCGGGAGATGCCCTGCAGACCCGGCGACTCCGACATGACCCGCGCGACGCTGCCGGACAGCGCGTCGTACTGCGTGCTGAACGTCTTGCGCAGCCAGGCTCGTTCCTGCGCCAGCCCGCGCCCCGTCGGAACGGCACTGGCCGCGGGCGCCGGGACGGGTTGCACCCGTACGTCGGGGGCGGGGGCGGGGACCGCTCGCTCCTGAGCCGGTGCCGGGTTCGCCGGGACGGGCGCCGGCGCGGCCGTGCCTTCCGGCGCGCCCACGGCCCGTGCGGGGCCGGACTCCAGCCGAATCCGGGTGGGCGCGGCGGCGGGCGCGGGGGCGCGGTCGGGGCCGGCCGGAGAGGACTCGGTCTGTCCAGGTGCGGGGGCGGGCGGAGGCGTCGGGACGGCGGGAGACGGGGGCTGCCCCGGCCCAGGTTCGGAGGGAGCGGACGCAGGTGTGGGTGGCCCCGGCGCCGGAGCAGGTGGCGCCGTCGGGACTGCCGGGGACGGCGGCCGCCCGGGGGCGAAGGGAGAGGACTCGGGCGTGGGCTCGGGCACCGGCGGACGGCCGGGACCGGTGGGGGTGGGAAGGGGGCTCGGTCGTCGTGGGGGGGGTGCGGGTGGTGGAGGGAAGTCAGTCGGCGGTGTGGAGCCCGGCCCTGCGGGCGTGCCCCCGGCGGAAGGCGTGAAGTCCAGGTCCAGCACGGCAGGGCGTCGCGCGGGTGAGGGGCGTTCCGCCGACCGCACTCGGTCGGCGCCCTGGCCGTCGTCGCGCTGGTGGACCGGATCACTTCCCTGCGCCCGAACGGAATCGGAGCCGTCGTGCCCGTACGCTGCACCGGGCAGGCCACCGGGACCCGTCGGCAAAAGCGGTGATGACCCGTCCGGAGGTGCCCCGTCCGGGCCAGAGGCACCCGCGACCGACGAGTCGCCGGGGCCATGGGGGCCACCGGGAGGCGCGGCACGGGTCGGCCCGGCGGGATCCCCGTCCGTCGCGGTTCTCTCACCGTCCAGGGGCGGCGAGGGCGTCGGGGCGGCAGGCGCGGCGCCGGGGTCCGCGGGCAGAGCGGAACGCCACGTTGCCGGATCCACGGGCGTGACAGTGCCGGCGGTGCCGGTCGATTCGGCCGCGCCGCCCGCGCGGTTCCCGCCGTAAACTCCGGCGCCACCGACCGTGCCGTTCCCGCCGCTCACGTCGGCCCCGCCGACAGCGCCACTCGAACCGGCCGTCGCGACCCCGCCGTTCACACTGGTAAGGACGTTCTCCGCAGTGGCCGACCCGGCGGTCGGCCGGCTCGTGGTCACGGGCTCGGACGCCGGGGCGGTGGCTGTGGCCGGGGCAAGGTGGGAGGAGGTTGCCTGAGCGGGGAGGTCCGAGGGTGCGTCGAGGCGGCCGTGCGCCGGTCCCGGAGCGTTGCCGCGAGCGCCACCGTCCGCCTGTGCCCACCACTTGACGTCGCCCCACCCGAGTGCGGCGCCGGGCGCGTCTGCGGGGCCGATCCGGAACGCCTCGCGCAGCGCCGGGTCGAGCTGCCGCAGCATGTCCTCGGCCAGGCGCCGCATGCGCTCGGCGCTGTCACCGGCCACGCGGTGGTAGAGGATCGCCGCCCGGCCCGGGGCGGCTGCGGCGCGGCGGACCCGGTCGGCGTCGTCCGGCTCTGCCGTCGGCCGCAGCCACAGACCGCTCTGGATCACCTCCAGCACGGTCTCGTCGGTGTACGGGTAGACGCCGTCGGCGGTTGCCGCGCCGCTCACCGGAGGGCGTATCCCGAGCAGCGTCGGCGGCGCGGGCGTCCCCTCGCCGCTCGGCGCGAACACCAGCTCACCGGCGAAGGGGCGCCATGCCGCCGTGCCATCGCGGTTCGGCACCTCGATATGTGGGGCTTCACTGCGCACGTGTGGCACGGCGGGCAGCCCGGTGTAGAAGACCACCGGCTCGCCGACGGCGTCCGCGAGCCCCTGCCCGAGGGAATCCACCCCTTCGGGCAGGATCACGGGGCCGAGCTGGAGGAACCGTAGAAACGGGCGGGCCGAGGACAACACACTGTGCCAGACCCTTACGGCGGCGGACAGTTCGACCGGCGGACCGCCCGGCGAGCCGAGCACCGCGGTGAGCGAGTCGCTGCCGCCGGGGATGCGGTCCACCAGCCAGTGCCGGCTCGCGGTGGCCGAGCCAGCGGTGTCGTCCGCGCTGCGCAGCCACAGCCCGCCGGCGGTCGGTTCCACTACGGCGCCCGGCACCGGAGTCCACGGGGTCTCGGAGAGGGTGTACTCCCAGTGCGGCTTGGGGAACCGGCGCGAGTCGGCCGTGGGCGGGCGGCCCTGCTGGAATCGCAGCCAGCCGCTGCCACGGTCGTGCGGCACGAAAAGGCCGCCGCCCGGCACCGGGCGGGGGGTGCCGTCGGCCGCCAGCACTGCCCCTCCGGTACGGTCGGCGACCGCCTGCCCGATCCGGCGCACGCCCGCCGGGGTGCCGCGGCCGAAGACCAGGCGCACCACGCCTCCCGACCGGACGGCGAGCAGCCGGCCCAACGCGTCCCACTCCCCCGACCGTGCGTCTGCGGGCAGGTCCGCCACCACGATCCGGTGCGGCGGGTCGGGGGCGAGGGTGGCGGCCAGTGCGACCGCGCCGGGGTCGGGTTCGCCCTTACGGTGGACGAGCAGGGCGTGCCCCACCTGGCGCGTGCGCAGGCCGGCACGGGAGGGGATCGCCGTGAGGTCGAGCCGCACCCTCATCACCCCTTCAGCGTGGCGGTAGCCGCGGTCTTGCCCAGCACGGGACCGCGCGGCAGCAGGTGCAGGATCTGGGCCGGCATGGCGGTGCCGGGGCCGCTGAGCCGTAGCGTCCCGGCGGCCTGGCTGTCTCCGAACGGGAAGAGCGTGCCCTGGTCGGTCACCAGGTAGGTCTGGGGACTCGGCACCCCGGCCCGCATCTCGTCCTGGTCGAGCACCAGCAGACCGTGCGCCGGAGCCACCACGACGGCGCTCCGGCCGGTCGCCACCGGTCCGGACTCCAGTACGACGCTGTTGGTCAGGCGGACCCCCGAGGTCTGCTGCCGGACGCACACCGCGGCACGGCCGAGCGGTACCGCGGGCGCGTTCAGGACGTCGGGCAGGCCGGTGGCGGCTGCCGGGTGCCGGGAGACGGGAGCGGAGGCCAGCGCGCTCGCGTCCACGGTGACCGCGGGTGCGGCGCCCTTGGCGGCGGCGAGCAGCGCGGCCTGGGTGTGGTTCACCGGCGCGATGCCGTCGTCCAGCAGGACGTAGGTGCGCGCGCCGGCGCCGCCGGAGGTACGGAAGACCTGGCCGACCCGGACCTGCTTGCCCGCCACGCTCCTGGCACGGGCGCCGGTGTGCGGGATCGCCGGCGCGGCCAGGGCGACGCCGGTCGGCACTTGGTCCAGCCAGTCGGCGGGCGCGGGCACCGACTCGTTGGCGTCCAACCCCAGGGCGATGAGGGTGTTGCTGCTCGGCACGGGGTACTTGGTGCCCCGCCACAGCACATAGCGGCGGCCCTTCGGGTCGGCGAGCACAACCTGGCGGTCGGCGGGCACGGCCGTGAGACGGCCCGGGGTGAGGTCGAGGACCTGCCCGGCCTTCAGGTCGGGTCGCAGGCACCGGGTCCAGCCGCCGGAGGCCACGTCCTGCGGGGCGGGCAGGGAGTCCGGGGCCCCCGGGATGCCGATGTCCGAGCCGTGCGGGACCTCCGCCAGGACGTCCCGGGAGACGGTGCGCACCGTGCCGTGCGAGCCGGTGAGCAACAGCGCCGAAGCGTAGTTGCGCACCGGCCGGAGCGTTCCGCCGACGAGCAGGTAGCGGGTGCCGGTCTCCTTCTCCACGATGATCGTGCCGGGCTGCCGCCAGGTGTCCTTCTGCACCGGCTTGACGAGTCCGTAGACACCGAAGCCGGCGCAGAGCAGGACGACCAGGACCGCCCCGAAGAAGGTGCCGACCGAGCCCCGCCGGGTCGGGCTGGTTCCCCGCCCGGGGTCCCCGGTCACCAGGGCGGTGGCGAGCCGGCCCATGGCGAACTGGTACGCCTGCAGGTGGTCGCGTCGCGTCTGCATCTTCCCTCCTCAGCCGGCGAGCGAGCGCATGAACGAGTAGGCGTGGACGATCTGGAGCAGGAGCGGCAGCAGCGCGATGGCGGTGACCCACTCGCCGATGTCGCCGATGTGCCCCCAGATCGGCAGCAGCCGGCGGTCGGGCAGACGTTCGGCGGCGACCAGCAGCAGCGCGATGGCCGCCAGCAGCCCGGCCAGCGCCGCGAACCGGGGCCCGGTGCCGTGCGGCGCGACGGTGACCAGCAGCACCAGGATGGGACCGGTCGCGCCGGCCAGTGCGGTGGAGACCCGCTGTATCACGCCGGTGAGCTCGCGGGCGCGCAGCAGCACGGTCACGGAGAACACCAGCGGAAACACCCAGCCGATCCAGCCGCCACTGCGTACGAGCAGCCACCACGAAGTGGCGTACACCACCGCGCTGGTGAGACTCAGCACGTCCAGCAGGGCGCCGGCGAGCGCGACCCTGGACTGGACGATTTCTTCCGGTTGCGGCTCGATGTCCTGCTGCAACTCATCTGCGTCGTGCGGGAGTTGTGGCACGTGCAGGCGGGCCAGGCGCAGGGCGGCCCGGGGCGCCAGCTGGCCGAGGACGTAAGCGAGACCGGCGACCAGGGCGGTCGCCTGGGCCGCGGAACAACCGGCGCCGAGGATCAGCCCACAGCTCAGCGCGGCTGCTGCGGCGAGGCCGAGGGCGGTCCCCGGTACCGGGTACGGCATCGCGCGCAGGACCAGGAGGGGCACGGCGAGCACCGCCACCCAGACGGCGGCCAGCAGCAGACCGGACAGGCCCGGGACGAAGCCGCCGTCGGCGCCGGGGTGCGAGACGAAGCTGGCCAGCATCCCCAGGACGAGCGCGCCGCAGCCCGCGACGAGCGAGACGGCCTTCCGGGCTCCGAGTCGCTGCGCGGCTACCGCGCCGCCTCCCAGCAACAGGGCGCCGCCGCCGGCTTCGGCTGCGGCACCGGCGCCCGGGGTGACGAGCAGCTCTGCCACGAGCGCGGCGATCGTCAGGCAGGCGGCCGCGAGGGAGAGCCACCGGGTCGCGTGCGGCGACCAACGGCCGGGCAGCCCGCTGACCACGTGGGCCACACCGTCTGCCACGTCGTCGAAGTGCAGCGCGGGCAGCACCTCCTCCTCGGGGCGCATCCACAGCACCTCGCCGTGGCGCAGCCCGAGGGTCTGCGGGGTGCCGTCCGGGTCGAGCGGTTCCTCTCCGAGACGCTGGAGGCGCCAGGTACGGCCCTCGCCGTCCGGCATGCCGGCCTGACGAAGCAGCAGCGGCAGCAGAGAGGACAGCGGCAGGGTCACCGGAACCGCCAGATCGGCCCGCCCGGCCGGCCCCTCGACGGTGATCCGGCAGACGTCGGGTGCGGTGCCCCGAGCGGTCTGGACTGGGGTGGTCATGCTTCTCCTGTGCGGGGTAGGGCGCGCCCGACGGGTGCGGTGCGGTCCGGGACGGTTGCCGCGGCGGCGGAGGAGTGGGTCACGGGGCCGTCACGAGTCCGGTGTGCACCAGCCGGACCGAGCGCCGGGTGACCAGCTGCGCCCGGCCGGGAATCAGGGTGCGCGGCTTCGCCTCGCCGAGGATCTTGCCCTCCTCGCGGGGGTAGGAGAACAGCAGGCCGGGGCTGCCGAGTTCCCACATCCGGCGCAGCAGCGGGTCCATCATGGCCCGCATCCCCCCGGAGGTGCTGCGGGCGACGATCACGTGCATCCCGATGTGCAGGCCCTGGGCGAGCAGCGGCACGAGTGGCGCCGTCGGCGCGGCAGCCCCCATGGCGGCCGAGAACAGGTCGTAGTCGTCGACCACCACGAACAGCCGGGGACCCTGCCACCAGTCCCGGCGGGCCAGTTGCTCCGGGGTGACGTCCGCGCCCGGAACCCGCTTTCCGACCGACACCGAGGCGGACTTGGCGAGTTCGGTGAGACCGGTGGCGTCCACCGCATAGCCGACCCGATAGGGCTCGGGGATGTCCCGCAGCAACTCCCGTCCGGGATCGGCGGCGATGATCCGTGCCTCCTCGGGCGCGTATCGGGCGACGATCGCGCGCACTACCAGCCGCAGCGCGTTGGTCTTACCGGTCTTCTCGTCGCCGAGCACGATCATGTGCGGGGTGGCGCCGAAGTCGTGCCAGGTGGGCGCCATGCGCTGTTCGTCCAGGCCGAGGCAGAAACCGAGGTCGTCGGCGTCCGTGGGCGGGGGCAGCTGTCCGGCCGGCAGCCGGGCGGGCAGCAGCCGCACCTCCGGCGCCGAACGGCCCGGCCAGAAGGTGTTGATCTCGGCGACGGCGGATTTCGTCGCCGCGGTGAGGTCCTCGGTGCCGGGTGAGCCGTCCAGCCGCGGCAGCGCGGACAGGAAGTGGTGCCCGGACGGGACCAGGCCGCGGCCGGGCTGGTCCGGCACGCCGGCCGCCACCCGCGAGCCGATCTCGGACTCCATGGAGTCGCCGAGCCGGAGTTCGAGCTTGGTGCCGAACAGGTCCCGATGCCGCGCCCGGATCTCCGACCAGCGCACCGCGGAGGCCACCACGTGCATGCCGAAGGCCAGGCCGCGCGCGGCCAGTTCCGTGATCTCGGACTCGGCCTCCTCGTATTCCGTGCGCAGGGTTCCCCAGCCGTCGATCACGATGAAGACGTCGCCGTAGGGGTCGTCGATCTCACCCTGTTTCCGCAGCGCCCGGTAGGCGGCCATCGACTCCAGTCCGCGCTCGGTGAACTCCCGCTCGCGGCGCTCCAGCAGTTGGGACATCTCCGCGACGGTGCGCAGCACCCGGTCACGGTCGAGCCGGGTGGCCACCGAGCCGACGTGCGGGAGGCCCCCGGTGGACACCAGGCCGCCGCCGCCGAAGTCGAGGCAGTAGAACTGCACTTCTTCGGGCGTGTGGGTCAGGCTCAGCGAGAGCATCAGGGTGCGCAGCAGCGTGGACTTGCCGGTCTGCGGCGCGCCGACCACGCCCACATGGCCGGCGGCGCCGGACAGGTCGGCGACGAGCAGTTCCCGGGACTGCTCGTAGGGGCGGTCCACCATGCCGAGCGGAGTCCGGGTCAGCAGCGGCGCGGTGTGGCCGGTGGCAGCCATGCCGCGCACCGGATCCGGTTCGATACCGGGCAGGAGCTCGTCCAGGGTGGGCGAGTCGTTGAGCGGCGGCAGCCACACCTGACGGGCGGGAGGGCCGTTGTCCTCCAGTCGCCGGACCAGGAGTTCCAGCAGGCTCTCGCCGTCTTCCGCTGGTGTCTCCGGCTCCTCCGGCGTCTCCTGGGAGGGCGGCAGCGGCGCCGACGGCTCCTCGGCGACGGCCGGCTCCAGGCGGCCGAGGCCGAACAGCGCCACCTCCGCCTGCATCGGGTCGTTGCCGGCGGCTGGGTTCTCGCCCGTCGTCTGTGGCGCCGGGGCGGGCCCGGAGACGTAGGCGGCCTTGAACCGGACGAGATTGGTGGTGTCGACCTTCAGGAATCCGTTGCCGGGTGCAGAGGGCAGCTCGTAGGCGGAGGCGACGCCGATGACGCTGCGCGACTCCATTGCGGAGAAGGTGCGCAGCGCGACCCGGTACGACAGGTGGCCCTCGACCTTGTGGATACGACCCTCGTCGAGGCGCTGGGAGGCGAGCAGCAGGTGTACGCCGAGGCTGCGCCCGAGACGTCCGATGGAGACGAAGAGGTCCACGAACTCCGGCTTGCTGGCGAGCAGTTCGGAGAACTCGTCGACGATGATCAGCAGGGACGGCAGCGGTGCGAGGCCGCTGCCTCCCGCCAGTCTCGTCTTCTCGTAGTCGAAGAGCGAGGCGTGGCCGGCGGTCCGCAGCAGTTCCTGGCGGCGGGTCATCTCACCGTTGATGGCGTCGCGCATGCGGTCCACCAGGTGGATCTCGTCGGCGAGGTTGGTGATGACCGCCGAGGTGTGCGGAAGCCGTTCCATGTTGAGGAAGGTGGCTCCGCCTTTGAAGTCGACGAGCACGAAGTTGAGTACTTCGGAGGAGTGGGTGGCCGACAGCCCCATCACCAGGGTGCGCAGCAGTTCGCTCTTGCCGGATCCGGTGGCTCCGATCAGGAGTCCGTGCGGTCCCATACCTCCCTGCGCGGACTCCTTGAGGTCGAGTTCGACGATCTCGCCGTTCTCGTTCACGCCGAGCGGAACCTTCAACCGGGCGGACTGGGCCTGCCGGGCCCGCCAGGTGGCGGCCACGTCGAACACGTGCGGATCACGCAGGCCGAGCAGGGAGGTCAGCTCGAAGTCGGACTCCAGCGACTGATCGGTGAGCTCGACGGTTCCGCTGGTACGCATGGGTGCGAGAGTCCGGGCGAGGTTCTCGGCAGCGGTCCGGCCGAGGAAATCCGCGGTCACCTCGGCGGTCGTGTCCCCCGACGGGTACTCCGCGAAGCCGTCGCGCAGGGTGAGGCGGAGCACCTTCTCCCCGCCGGGCAGGGCACCGGTCGCGTCCAGGAGCACCAGGTTGCGGACGCCGGTGAGCAGTGGGGACGCCTCGGGGATCCGCGTGTCCTGCGCGATCACAACAACAAACGGCTCGGCCGTGCTCGATGCGGCGTCGGGGTCGTGGCCGGGCCGGTCGCGCACCTCGTCGCCGAGCAGCTCCAGCAGGGTGTCGTGGTCGTCGGCGGCCAGTCGCAGCGGGCCGGCCGCGTCCCATTCTTCGGGGTGCTGGTTGTGGGGAAGCCACTTGAGCCACTCCCACTCCTGCGCCGCCACCTCCCGGCCCAGCAGGGCGATGCGCAGGTCGTCCGGGGAGTGCAGCACCGCGAGCTGGCCCACCATCGAGCGCATCAGCCCGAGGGCCCGTTGCCCGGAGCCGGCGAACTCCACGCTGGTGAAGCGCCGCAGCGCCATGGGCACCGGCAGGTGGGGGACGCGCTGGTGCGCCTTGGTGAAGCGGCGCAGCGACACCGCGGTGAGCGGCTCCAGATCCTCGACCGGCCGGGTCTGCGGCGGCAGGAACTCCAGAGCGGCCCGGCGGGTGCCGGTGCCGATCCGGATCCGCCCGAAGTCGTCGTGGCCGGGCCGGCGTTCCCACAGCCGGCTGCCGTTCGCCAGCGCCCACAGGCGATCGGGGGGCGGGTTGTCCCACTGAAGCGCGTCACGCTGCTCGGCGGCGGCCCGACGGGCCTGCTGGCGCTTCTGGGCGAGATACCGCAGATAGTCGCGGCGTTCGGCGCGCATCCGACGGCGCCGGTCGCCGCCGGAACGGCCCAGCTGGGTAAGTGACATACCCGCCATGGACATGGCCATCATGCCGGACATCAGGTACGTCGTCGGGCCGGGACGCCCTTGGGAATACATGAGCATCATCGCGCCCGTGCCGAGGCTCATCGGCACGAACGTCAGGGCTGAGCTCATGTCCGCGGTGGCGGGTTCGCCGAGCGAGGGCGGCTCGGCCAACTCGATCTGGCCCTCGGGGGCCTCGGGGCCCTCGGCACGCGGGCCGCGCTTGGCGACGGTGGTGCTCATATCAGCCTTCGGCGGATCGCGTACGCGACGGCGTGCGCCCGGTTGCGCAGGCCGTGCCGTTTGCTGATGCCGTGCAACACGTTTTTGATGGTTCGTTCGGAATAGCCGAGCTGGGCTCCGATGTCCTGCAACTCGTGTCCTTCGGCAACGAGTCGCAACACCTCGGCTTCCCGGAGAGTGAGGCCCTCCGGGGTGAGACCCCGCGGAGCCGGGACCAGTTGCTGGGACCGTTCCAGCTGGTTCTTCAGCCGACCCTGGAGGACGGCTGGGAGGTCGTCATGGCCGAAGCGGACTTGCTGGACCGCCTCGTCGAACCGGTTCCAGGTGAATCCGGACCGGAACAGCACAGCACGGACCCTGGCGGCAAGGGCCACGTGCACGTCCGCCCGCCACTCGCCCTCGACGATCAGAACGACCAGGGTGTTGCCCGCCACATGTTGGCTCAGCCGGGTCAAGGCCTCCGTATCGGGGTCGCGAAGGACGGCCACGGCGAGATCGGCGGAATCGCCCGGCGCGGACAGAACCAGTTCGGGACGCTGACGGACATGGCTGATCACGGCGAGTCTGACGATGGGGTCGTCGGTGAGCACGGTCACCGTCGACGTGTCCTGGGCGACCGGCGGCCTGAAGTTGCCAGCCATGTCCCGGCGGTCCCCTGCCGCCGCATGGTCGGCGGCGGCCGGTGGGCGCACCGGCGTCTGCCCGGTGATCGCCGGCCGGGCGCGGCCCTGGTGCGTGCCGCTGTGCGCCACACGAGTGGCCGGACCTTCCGTCCGCGTGACCGACGCGAGTCCTGCCCGAGCGGCGTACGCTGCCGACTTCGTGGCGGGGTGATTGGCGGCTGCCAACCGTCTCTCCTCTCCGGTGGCCGGGGGCTTCCAGTCGGTGCACCCGTCCATCGGTCGACCGAGCAGATTCCTCCGCGTTCGTGCGCACAAGGCATCTGTCTGGAAGGGCCCTCGGTATCACCCCGGGCACGATTCCGGCGCAGAAGCTCCTGATTGCGGTTTTCCCGCGCCGTCACGTCGAGTGTCCACATCCCTCACGGATCAGGCGCTCTCGGCGACTCCCCCGACTCGCCGCAGACCAGTAGACGTGATGGGCAACCCCCACGACGCCCGAGAGTTCGAATCCGGCACTTCTGTACGGCAAGCCGAGGAAAGAAAGGCTGCGCCATCTCGGGCGCCGACAAAGTTGCACACCTCAGACATTTTGGCGCATTGACGTACGAGATGTCGGCTTCGCGCATGTGGTCGGCATGTTCAGCGGGAACCGGCCTGTGCCGTCAAGACCAGTCGGAGACCATGCCGTCGTCCCGCCCGGAGCTCATCACGAGGCCATACGCCCAAAAGGCCACGGCGGCAGACAGCACACCGTCACGGCATCACCGAGGGCTCCTTCGCGACCAGTTGACGCCGGCCCTGAGCGGGCGAGAGACCTGACCCGCGGCGGCCGCCGTTCGCAAGCCTCCGGTCGACCAGCAGGCCGCCGCAGTGCCAACTGTCCCCCGGACACCAACGACTGGCACCTCTTCCCGGGTGGCCGGGTGCCGCAAGCGATGCGATGCGCTCAGATCATGCCGTAGCGGATGGCGTAAGAGACGGCGTGGGCGCGGTTGCGCAGGTTGTATCGCTTGATGATGCCGTACAGCACGCTTTTGACGGTGCGTTCCGAATAACCGAGCTCGGAGCCGACCGCCTGGAGCTCGTACCCGTCCGCGACCAGACGCAGGACATCCACCTCTCGGACGGTGAGCCCTCCGGATGTGAGCCCGCGCGGCGCCAGCACGTCGACGTAGGTTCTCATCACTTGGTCCATCAGCCTCCCCTGGAGCATCGCAGGCAGGTCACCGTGCCCCGCGACCACCTGCCGCAGCGCCTCGCCGAACCTCTCCCAGGTGAAGTCCGGCCGGAAGATCACCGCGCGCGTACCGAGTTCCAGTGCCTTCTGGATGTCGGCATGCCACTCTCCGTCCACGATCAGGACCAGCGAGGCTTCGGCACTCACCAAGTCGCGCAGCCTGGCCAGAGCAGCGACGTCAGGGTCGGTCACCGCGGCGACGACGAGCTCGGCGTCGCCGTCGACGCCGGGCCGGGTGAGCATGAACTGCTGCTGGTCATGGATGTAGCTCACCAGCGCCCGCTGGGCGATCTGGTCCCGCGCAACCACACCAACCTTCACTCTGTCCATGGCATCTCACTGATCTCAACTTGGCGAATACCGCTCTTGCCCTTTGGCCACAAGCGCCGACACGGGTTAACTTACATTGTTCAGGTGACATGTTCAGGGGTTACTCGCCAGGAGGGAGCGACCGGCAGGGCCGCCGAGCGATCGCTGCGCCACGACACCACACTAGCCGATTCTTAGAATTTATAATATCTGCCTCCATCCAGGCATCTGGCCATCACCGGCCCACGGCGGCACGCTCGTTGGGCGCCAGCACCCGGCCGGACAAGGCGCAACACTGCCGCGGCAGCCCCCACTCACGACGGCCGAGTCTCCCGGCGAGCGGTCGGCAGGCTGCGCTAAAAACTAGCAACGCTAATTAACTGTCGAGGGCGGCTGCACCGCATACGCCGCACGGGCACCGCCTGCGGACTGGCCACGATGTGCGTGGGGCAGGGAGCGCGGTGCTGATCGACAGGCACTGACGGACACCCCAACGGGAACGCGCCGCAGAGAAATTCGACCAAGCAGCCCCGCAAAGAAACGGAGTACCACTCATATGGCCATCCTGTCCCTCGCCACGATCCTCGCCGAGAACGCCCGGCGCCGCCCCGATCGGACTGCCCTCGTCGAGGGCGACCTGCGCCTGACCTTCGCCGAGGTGTGGCAGCGGGCCCGCGCACAGGCAGGGGCGCTCGTCGAGCTCGGCGTCCGGCCAGGGGACCGCGTCGCCCTGATGGCGCCGAACACAGCCGAGTTCCCGCAGGCGTACTACGCGATCGCGGCTGCCGGAGGAGTCGTCGTCCCGGTCCATCTGCTGCTGTCGGAGGAAGAGGTCCAGCACGTCCTGCAGGACAGCGGCGCGACGCTCCTGCTGTGCCACCCGGCGCAGGCAGAGACAGGAGCGGCCGCGGCACAGGCCGTGGGAGCCCGTGTGGTCACCCTGGGCCCCGAGTTGGACAACCTGGCGGCGGACGCCGAGCCGCTGCCGTCGTACGTCACCCGCGCCGCCGACGACCCCGCAGTCGTCCTCTACACCAGCGGCACCACCGGCGTGCCCAAGGGTGCCGTGCTGAGCCACTTCAATCTGGTGATGAACGCGACCGTCAACGCCTTCGACGCCAACGACGTCCGCCCCGACGACATCGCGCTGGGCGCTCTGCCGCTCTTCCACGCCTTCGGACAGACGGTGTCGATGAACTCCACCTGGCGGGCCGGGGCCACGCTCGTACTGCTGCCGCGCTTCGACGCGGCGCGGGCCGTCGAGTTGATGGTCAAGGAAGGCGTGAACACGTTCCACGGCGTCCCCACCATGTTCGCGTCCCTGGTGGCCGCCGCAGCCGACGCCGACGTCCTGCCCGAGCTACGCCTGTGCATCTCAGGCGGTGCCTCGCTGCCCGGCGCGGTGCTGCAACGCTTCGAGGAGGCGTACGGCGCGAAGATCTACGAGGGGTACGGACTGTCGGAGACCTCGCCGACCGCGACCGTGAACCAGCCGTGGTTCGGCACCAAACCCGGCACCATCGGCCATCCGCTGTGGGGCGTCGACGTGGAGATCGCCCGCGCGGAGATCGAGGGCCGCATCGAACTCCTGCCGCCCGGCGAACTGGGCGAGGTCGTCATCCGGGGACACAACGTCTTCTCCGGCTACCTCGGCCGCCCGGCGGCCACCGCGGAGGCGCTCGTCGACGGCTGGCTGCGCACCGGCGACCTCGGCACCAAGGACAACGAGGGCTTCCTCAGGATCGTCGACCGCAAGAAGGACGTCATCATACGCGGCGGGTACGACGTCTACTCGTGTGAGGTCGAGGAAGTGCTCCTGCGCTACCCTGGCATCACTCAGGTCGCCGTCATCGGTCTGCCGGACGAACTGCAGGGGGAGGAGGTCTGCGCCGTCGTGGTCCCCGCCCCCGGCGCGGCACTCGAGGCGGCCGCCGTCATCGAGTGGTCCAAGAAGCACCTGGGACGACACAAGTACCCGCGCCGTGTGGAGTTCAGGGACTCGCTGCCCCTGGGGCCGAGCATGAAGGTCCTCAAACGGGAGCTACGGGCGCGGTACACACTGACGCGCTGACCGCACAAGTGCGGGGGCCACCGGCCGACAAGATCCATACACCCAGCACTTGCCCCGGCACAGCGTGGTCCCCCCATGAATACGATCACGCGGCAGACTCGCCCTCTTCGCCGCCGCACTGCCCGCCTCGGGCACATCGGGGCGGGCCCCTTCTGCCTCCCGCCACTCTTGACACCGCCGCTGGGCTGTTAACTTCGTGGCATTGGATGCTCGATGCGGTCCGCTGCGTCGTGGACAACGGCATCAAGTGGGCCAGCCCGCCGGCGAAGATCATGATATGCCGTCCGCTACGGAGGCGGCGGTCCCGTCGTGCTGCGCCTCATCCGGGATGAGGTGCTTGTCTGCGAGGTCACGGATCCCAGCAATACGCAGCCTCGTTTGGTCCGTGCGACATCCACCGACGAGGGCGGCCGGGGCCTGTTCATCGTTGCTCAATGCATCACCAGGCAGACCGCGACATACGACGGGAGCCCTGTCCGTCGCCAAGGTGACGAGCACGGTGACCGGCACGACCCAGCCCTGGGAGGGCAGGGTGCGCCACACCGCCATGGCCTGGCCCAGCGGGCCGGACACCCAGGCGCCGAACGCCTCGACCGCGCCGAGGCCCGCGAGCACGCCGGCACCGGGCAGGAGCAGATGTTGGATGAGGAACATCCCCGCGACCTGGAGAGGAGTCAGGCCGGCCGCCTTCAGCACCGAGACATCCCGGGCCTGGGCACGCAACGGGAACGTCGATGCCGCCGGTCGCGGCCACGGCGGCAGCGAGCAGGGCGCCCAGGCCGAATATTCCGGTGAGCAGCCCAAGCAAGTGGTTGTCGCCTACGGCGTCCGCGCGGGCGTCACGCCAGGCGGAGATGGGTGCCGTGCCCGCCGTCCGTTTCCAGCGCACTTCCTCATCCCGCGGTCGCTACCACCGGCCACGCCTTCTGACGAGCCATCCATGCTGCGACCACATCCGAGTCCGACCCGAGTGCGCCGCTGGCCACCAACCCATGGAGTCGACGCACGGGCGACAGGCCGGCCGGCCAGAAATGTAGCGACCGGCGGTAACATTCGGCGGCCTCGTCGGCCTCGCCCAACTGCTCATGACACTGCCCCGCGTTGAACCATGACAGACGGCCGTAAGGGAACTGGAGATGAGCAGCTCGCAGGTAGGCTGACAAGGCCGCGCGTACATCCCCTACTTTGTGGTAGAGCTCGCCTGCGGTCAGCCAGGTCTTCGGGTCGACGGGGTCGACTTCGAAGGCCAGTTCTTCGACGAGCCGCAGTGCCGCAGGCATGTCCCCCAGATGCATATGGGTACGGACCGCAGTCTCAACCGCCGGGAAGTAGTTGTCCGCTGCGATGATCCGGGTGTGATCGTCGTAGCCTTTCAGCTCAGCGGCGATCCCCAGCCACCGGTCCATGTCCGCGACAAGCAGTTCGCGGTCACCGGTCAGATACGGAAGGAACCCCATCGCCCGGTACCACCGGCTCGTCATCAATGCGCCGTTGAACTCATCCACTTCGGGCAGAGCCACATAATCCGCCAGCGCGGTCTCCCCCTCGGTCCGCCAGTAGGCGATGACATCAGGGCGTCGCCGTCGTGCCGCGTTGACCGTCGCATTGATCGTCGCCACGACCCTCATCCGGGCGTAGCGAGCGTCGTTGCCCAACTGTCCGTAAAGTCGCCTGAACTCCGCATCGAGATCAATGTCCGAGCCGGTGGTATGCATCTGCTGGGCGTACAACCAGGTCGCCAGAGCAAAGGCGGATTCGGGATCGGTCACCGGGGCCGTCGGATCAGGCAGTATCTGCATGGCACGGGCGTAGAAACCCAGCGCGGCCAGCAACCTGCCGACCATGGCGCGTTCGAGCATCGGCAACTCGGCCGCGCCTGCCAATCTGTCGCGCAGCGCGAGCGGGCACCCCTCAGGAGCATTGAGCCACTCGAAGAAGTCCGTACTCGCGGCCGGCGACGCGTGGCCCACGACCCGCGTCAGCTCTGCCAGCTCGGTTCGGAACAGCGCTGCCGTCGCGCGCTGCGGATGAACTTCTCGAAACCACGGCTCCAGGCCCTCGGTGACCGCACGCAGTGACATCAGCGGCATGTGAATCGCTACTGGCGGAATATCCGCCTTTTCAATGTTCTGCGGATGGGCGAGGTCGAGGTACGGCCGGTACCTTTCCATCGGCAGCGGCAGCAAGGACGACCGCGTTTCGGACGTCTCACCTCCGGCACGTCCCTTCGCCCAGGCCAGGGTGTCCGCGGCAACGGTGCGCTCCAGCACCTGGCGGCGTTCCACCAGCCGGGCCAAACGAACGCGCTCGGCGGCCGAATCGATTGTCAGTAGGTCGTTGACCGCACCGAGGAAGGAAGTCCCGGCCACTTGGTACATGACAAGGCGATCCCTGCGCGTGGTGTCACGCGACTCGCCGTGTCCCTGATCGGTCGAGTCCGCGGAGCCGTCACCAGAGCCGCGCCCTTCGCCGGCATCGGTAGCACGACCGTCCAAGTCCAGCATGCCTGCCAGGGCGGGTCCTCGCTCGACGAGACCGTGCCGGGCAGCACTACGGAAATGGACTCGGGCCTTGTCGTCGTGGCCGCATGCCTGCGCGATCCGCGCGGTCACCAGATGGGTATCCGCACCGTGCGGGTCCAGTGGTAGCGCGGTGTCCGCATGCGAGGCCGCCAGTGACAGATCGCCGAGCCGGACGTGGTTCTCGGCCATGGCCAGGTGCAGGCGCAGCAGCGCCTCCCTGACGAGGAAGCCCTCGTCAGGGGCTGCATCCTGGGCAAAGTCGCCAAGCCGGTCCGTGGCACGCGCGGTTCGTGGCGCACTTGACGACGTTCGATGAGCATGATGGGCCGTCAGCTCGTCCAGCAGCGGTCCAAGGTCCCGCTCGGCTGTCTTCTGCGCACCGTGCCACAATGTCACCGCCCAGATTTGCGCCTCTCCCACGCAACCCAGCCGCTGGTCTTTCGCCCGCATCCCCGCTGCGGCCTGAACAGCACAGGCGAGCAGGTCCACGGTTTCCGCCACGGACCCGGAATGCATCGCGCGCTCCAACGCGTCGAGAGCGTGCATGAATTGCAATACGGGGCTGTGGTCCTCTGACGGGCGCACGGGCCGTGCCGTCGCCCACAGGTCGGTGACCACCGCTCTGGCCATCAGCAGGTCGGCCCAGCACCGCTCCTCATCATCGGCAACAAAACCCGCCCGTTCGGCGAACCGGAGTGCGAGGTCGTAGCGACCCAGATGCGTGGCGAGACGAGATGCCCACAGCAACTCGGCAGCCGCATTAGAGGCGGTGAGGCGCTGCCAGAGCTCGTGGAGTGGATCGTCCGCGACCAGCCCGGCGCGCAGCATCATCTCCCGCGTGTCACGTGCCGGTGTCTGCCACGGCGACAGCCCGAACGGATCTTCGGAATTCGCCCAGTAGAGTGCCGCCTCAGCCAGGCAACTCGGCCTGACCTTCGAATCTCGACTTAGGTCGACAAACGGCTTCAGTGCAAACGAAGCCGTGTCCAGGTCCTGCATCTTCCCGCTCCCGACCTGTAGGTTCAGCGCAGCCCGACCGAGAAAAATTATTCTGGGTCTTCCCGGTCGGGCCGCGGCAGCCGAAGTTAGTTGACCACCGGGTTGATGAGGCCGACTGCCGTTCCCTCAAGGTCCTCGTAGCGCTCCACGACGTTCTCCCTTCTGATTTATAACGGCACGGCTGGGGTTCGCCGTCGCAAAAAAAGTAGCGCCAGTCACAGCATTCGTCAACGTCTGAATTAAATCTACTGGAATTAGACTCAACTGCGACTTCCGCGGCGCATAATACGGATACATAAACGGTCGCTCGCTGATCTCCAGTGAAAAATATTCCAGTCGACGGGCTCCGGAAGATTGTTATGTCGCTTTTCAGAGGGAGACGAGATGGCCGACGATTTCCGGTCCTTCGCCGACACCGTGAACAGCTGCCCTTACGCGTTCTACAATGACCTGCGATCAGCGGGCGTTGTCACGTGGGAAGCCGCCAGCGACGCATGGATGGCCAGTCGGTATGAGGCGGCCAGAAAGATTTTTCTCGACCGGTCGAGGTTTGCTCCCATTCCACCCGCGGAAGCCGTCCCCCATCCCCGGTACGTTCGGATATATGGCGAACGCCATCCTTCCGCACTGCACGGTAAAGAGCACGCGGAACACCACAGATGGTGGTTGCGCATGCTGTCCACGAGGGCTGTGGCCGGATGGCGGGCGGGCCTGATCCCAGCCGTCGTGGACTCTCACGTGGCGCAGCTCGCCGACCGCGGCAGCGCGGAACTGATCAACGACTTCTGCGGTCAAGTTCCGATTCGGATCATTGCCGGCGTCATCGGACTTCCCTGGAAGGACGAGTCGCTGATGAATGAGATCGAAGAATGCGTCGACATTATCGACACATTCAAGGACGCAGCCGCATACATAGGATCGAAGGACGATGATCTCGCGGACCGGGCATTGCAGGCCACCTACGACATCGACAAACTCATCAAGCCCTACGTCGAAGCCGGGCGCTCCACTGAAGGGCATACAATCTTGCACAACATCTGGCGGGATGAGGCCCTGTCTGGATGGAGCGACGAACAGCTTTACTGCCTGCTGCGCGGCTTCTTCGGTGCGGTGACTCGCTCGGCGCTGGCTAATGGCCTGTACCTCGCCCTGCACACTCCAGGGCTGTGGGACCGTCTCCGTGAAGCGGACGAGAGCCAAAGGGCCACTTTCGTCGAGGAAACATTGAGGATCTACGGTGTGGTCCACTATCGCACCCGCGTTGTCACATGCGACGGCGAGTTCGACGGAGCGCTGCTGCAATCGGGCCAGACCATCGCGGCACTGATGGCAGCGGCCAATCGCGATCCGGCGCGGTTCCCGGATCCCGACGAGGTCGATCTCGACCGCGCCGACGCACGCCGACATCTGGCGTTCGGTCTTGGGCCGGCCGCGTGCGCAGGGGCGGGGCTCGTACGGGCGATCCTGCACATGTGCATCGGCCGTCTGACCGACGAGTTTCCAGACATGAGGCTCGACAGCCACGCCGAACCCCCGCGATTCGAAGGTTTCGGCTTCCGCGTCGCGCGCCCACTCAACGTCACGTACACGCCCGCCGGGCGCCACGCCAGGCCGTCCAGTGCTCAGTAGCTCGCCATCCCGACAGTGCCAGCCACTAACACGTATGTTCACCTGGAGGGGAGACCTTCTTGCCCACCATCGTCTTCCGGCGGCAGTCCGACGGCGCCGAGCGCACTGTGCATGCGGTCGATGGGGAGAGCCTGATGGCGGCCGCTCTGATGGAGGATGTCGACGGAATCCTCGGCGAGTGCGGTGGTCACATGATGTGCGCGACCTGCCATGTGTACGTGCACGACGAATTCCTGGACCGACTTCCGCCTGTGACGTCTGAGGAGGACGAGATGCTGGAGACCGCGGCAGCGCCACGGCACCACAACAGCCGGCTCTCCTGCCGTCTCCGGGTCGGCGTTGCGCTGTGCCACATTGTGGTGGACGTGCCCGAGCAGCAAGTCTGAGCCGGGCGCCTGCGGGCCCGATGAAGGTTCAGATCGTCTCCGAAGGGCTGATGTCACCCAACGCAAGAGAGCCCGCTGGATGACGACTCCGCAGTGGCGGCCTGGGGCCCCATGTCGCCGGATCCAGGTGCCGCCGGCTCGGAGCGGGAGTTGGCGCCGCCCACCGTGGCGGTCATCAGGCACGTAAGACGGGCGACCTGCTCCGAAATATGAGCGACGGCCTGTTTGAGCTCTCCGAACGCCTCGAAGAACTTGGTCAGTTCGTCACCGGCTTCACGGTGGCCGGCCTCCGGTACTCGAACGCCGACACCAGCTCGGGCGCCTACGCCTTCCGATCGGCCGTCGTGGAGCGTCGGGTCCGCGGTCAAGATCCGCTGGTGCAACTCCCGGAGCCGGGCCACGGGTTCCAGACCCAGTTCCTCACGGAGTCGCCGGCACGTACGCTGGTAGGTGGCCAGGGCTTCGGCTTGGCGGTTCGACCGGTACAGGGCGATCATGAACAATTCGCAGAAACGTTCATGAAGCGGATATTCATCCACCAGCACTGAGAGTTCGGCCGTCCGCTCGATGTGCTGACCAAGCTCCAAGGCCAGCGACAGACGTTGCTCGAGCGCGCTGAGCCGCATCTCATGCAAGGCGGTGCGCCAACCGTTCAAGCCCGTGTCGGTACCAGCCAGCGGGACGCCGGTCCACAGGTCGAGCGCTTGGTCGATACAGGTCATCGCAGTGGCCAGGTGCCCTGCGTGGCGGAGACGTTCCGCCTCCCGAACCTTGACCTTGAACTCTCGCAGGTCGAGTTGATGCCGGTCCAGCGGCAGAGCATAACCACCGCCGACACTGCTCACCACGCGGTTCGCACCGACCGCGGGCAGCGAACGGCGGAGTCGGTAGATGTACGTCTGGATGGCGTGCCGCGCGTTGGGGGGTGCCGCTCCGCCCCAGACCACATCGATCATCTGCTCGACCGAAACCTGTGCACCTTCACGCAACAGCAGGAGAGCGAGGACGGTGCGCTCATGGGTCGAGCCCAACACCACTCCAACACCTTCGCAGGACGCGCGCAGAGGGCCGAGTATCGAAAACCGAATTTCCTTCATGAGCCAACCTCCACTACACACTCTTGATTCGATTTCCGCGACTTCCGCAGAGCCCGGCCTGCATTAGCCGTCACACCCATGTGAGTATTAGTGATTGATTAGGTCCAACGAGCAGGCCGAAAGGCCATGACCCATTGAAAGAAGTGCTCCATTGCGACTTTGGACAAGATTGCCGGAGTGCGCTCAATTCCCGCCATGGGCAACAGTATGCGGTACCCGGCGGAACCACTGAGCAATATCTCTAATCACCCGCCAGCGCCGCCCTCAAATTTTTCACAAAGTACCTCTGCGTACCACTCGGATCAAGCCGAGGTGACGGGATTTTCCTCTCAGGCGCAACCGCGCGTACAGAAGGGCAGCGCGCTGCAACTAATGCCTAGATACGCGACCTTCACGACCAATATTCTCGCATTCCATTTCATCCACTTATGGGCTTTTTGACTCGTTACTCACTGAAGGCCGGCGACACGGCGTCCCGCTCGCGTTCCAGCGGGACCCATGAGTGGAGCACAGCCGCGTGAGCCGGCTCCAACTAGGGTCCGTCTTCAAAGATCATCGGGTGATGGTTCATGGTGGGGTGATATACCGCCATGAACTCACCGACCAGGAGTGTGAGTTGCTCGCTCCACTCATACAGCGGGCCAACACGGGACTGCCAAGCGTGGAGGACCGGCAGGTCATCAGCGGGATGGTCTACAAGATCCGGACCGGAATCTCCTGGCGTGGCCTGCCGGGACTCTACGGACTGCAGAAGACGGCCAACTGACAAGCTGGCCGCAGGCCGGAGGGCCGTGAACCTCGCCCACGCCCGCATCTGCGCCATCGGCGAGCGGGCCATGGCCACCGTCAAGCAGTGGCGCCTCCTGCGCAAACTCCGTTGCAGCACGACCCGCATCACAGACATCGTCAGAGCCGTCCTGGCCTTGCAGCTCGCAACGCAGGGAGGAGACCAGCATCAACAACGCAGAGAGGGGCCGAAGCATCGTGTCGCACCTGAGAGTCACCCACGACAAGACCGTTGACGCAGCGTACGTGTACTTCACCGAGCCGCAGACCAGCCCGAAGTCCGCGCGCATGTATGTGGGCGTCGATGGCATGATCAACCTCGACTTCGACGAGCAGGGCCGCCTCATCGGTGTCGAGGTTCTGGCCGCCAGTTCGAAGCTGCCCGAGTACCTGCTCCAGTCTGCCGAACGGCTGGACTGCGAGGGAAGTTGACCTGGGGCGGTACGACAGGTCCCGCCCTGCTCAACCTTCTGGCTCAGGTTGGAAAGGGCTCTCTGACTGTCATTGCCGAAGTCAGCTTACTGTCATGCCGGAGAACACGGGACATCCTGGTGGAGCCTTCGCGGACCGGCGAAGTGTCAGGAAAGCGCAATCGACCAGGATTCATCACGAAGCGCTCGTGACCATCCGCTCGAGGCCCGCGACGAGAATTCCAAGGCTGAAATCGTAGTAGACGTCCGGGTCCACGCATTCGCAGAGCTGATCGGCGAAAGTCGCGGTGACAGGGAAGTGTCGAGGCGGGAGGGCCATCAGCAGCGCCCGTTTGACACGGACCTCGTCTTCACGTTCTTCCTTGCCCTTCGGTAGTTGGCGACCAGGCTCCGCCTCGACCATGGACACCACCGCGGTCAGAAGGAAAATCGCGGTACTGGCGACCCGCTCGCCGCGAAGTCCGGATTTCTCCAGCAGTGCAAGAGTGCGGTCGATGACGGTCAATCCCGACGGGGACGCCAGCAATCGCATGGGCATGAGCTGAGCCGCTGCGGGATGGGAACGCGCCACGACAATGATGCGCTCCAGAATGCCGCGCAGTTGTTCCAGCCAATCGCCCTCGAGATGTTCCGGAACCTCGACCTGCGCCAGCAGGTACTCCGCTATCCCGTCCAGCAGGCGCTCTTTGTCCCTGAAGTGCCAGTACAGAGAGGTAGGTGCCACTCCGTGCTGTTGAGCCAGCCGACGGACCGTGACCGCCTCCAGCCCTTCGGCGTCCGCCAGGGCGATGGCGCTGGTGACCAGGGCTTCTCTGCTGAGGCGGGCCCTGGGCTGGCCGCCCTTGTCTGCGTTGGACATGGGCGAACTCTACCTGGCACGGGGGTGGCGACCACTTTCCGTAAGCGGGGCGCCTGGTCGTTCGTGCGGCCGATCAACAGCCCGACTCGGGCACAACACGTGCCCCGGATGGCCGGCGCCGCCCGCCTCACCACCGCCGCTTCAGAGGCCGCCCACCTCACCGCGTCCGTCGCCCCCACCTGTGCACTCGTCCGAACGTCACACCTTGCGGAGAATTTGCTGCCCTTCTGTGCATCGCGGGATCAGCAGTAGTGCACTCGTGTGCATGTCCCCTGCCGCACAGTTCTTAACTTGGCGAGTAGCGGAATCAGGACGCTTTGTAAGCGATTCTAGTAATTTCGCCTAAAAATACCAGTGTTCTCACGACAACATCCCAGAGGATCCGCATGTCCGAATTGAACCGCGTCATGGTGGTGCTGGTCCATGGCGCGTTCGCCGACGTGTCCGGCTTCTGCGGCAGCATTCGGGAGTTGGCCGCCGCCGACGTCAGGGCGGTGGCGCCGCCGAACCCGCTCCGGGGCCTGGCCGACGACGCGGCTGTGGTCGTGCGGTGGTCGGTACGGGGGCGGGCCCGTCGTCCTGGTCGGCCACTCCTCTGGCGGAGCCGTTACCGGCGAGGCGTCGGCCGGCCTCGACGAGGTCGTGGGTTTGGTCCACCTCGCCGCCTTCAGCCTGGACGTGGGCGAGAGCCGCGTCTCCGTCCGGCCCGTTCACCTCACGCAGGTCATGTGGGCTTCGCAGCGGCCACTCGCGGGCGTGGCACTGACGGAGAGCGCTACGGGGCGGGTTGGAAGTCCGTGCCGTCCTGGTACCAGATCGCGCGGCACGACAACGGCATCGCTCCCGAGGTACAGCGTTTCACGGCCGCCCGGACGGGATCGATCGTCGAGGAAGCCGACGGCTCCCACACGGCCCTCGTCGCCCACCCGGCGCGCACCGCCGAGCTCATCCAAGCCGCCCTCGCCAAGGCATGACTCCGGTGTGACTCCCATGGCTGAACATACAGCCGGGCCGTGAAGTTGAGGGTCATCCCACGTCACCGTCAAGAAATCCTCAGGTTCACCGTGGGCGTGCCATCAAGTCGGTCCCGAAGGATCACACATGTCCTCCGTTACCAATCAGGGAATCAGGTATGGCAACGTTCCTTTACCGGCTGGGCAGTTTCGGGGCCCGGCGGTGGCGGCTCATGTTGATCGGCTGGCTGCTCGGACTAAGCGCCGTCATCGGCCTGGGTATCGTCTTCGCAGGCTCCTTCGAAGACAGCAACTCCATTCCGGGGTCTCCCGCGCAGACAGCGCTGACCAAGATGGACCGCCACTTCCCGGACCCTGACGTTCAGTCCGGGTCTATCGTCTTCGAGTCTCCCGCCGGTCGCCGATTGACCGACGCCGACCTGCACCGATCTCTTGCCGCGGCCCTCGCGGCTACAAGGCGTGTGCAGGGCGTGACGGCCGTCGGTGACCCGGCCGGGAGTGGCATGGTGTCGAGGGACGGCCGCACGGCGGTCGCCCAGCTCACCTTCACCACCAAGAAGGACACCGCCGTACCGGCTACCACTCTTGACGCGGTCAAGCGGGCCGGCGGTGAAGCACGGCATGCTGGCATCAGTGCCGTCTACGGCGGTCACGCCTACGCCACCTCGAGCTCTGCGGTCGGGCCCACGGAACTCATCGGACTCTGCGTGGCACTGGCCATCCTCGTCATCACGTTCGGCTCACTCCTGGCCGCAGGACTGCCCCTGATCACCGCGGTCCTCGGTGTCATCGGCACCATGACCGGCTTGATGGGCCTGTCCGCCATTGCCGGCATCTCGGACAACGCCCCGAGGCTCGCCATCATGCTCGGCCTGGCCGTCGGTATCGACTACGCCCTGTTCATCGTCTCCCGCCACCGCGCCCAGTTGGCCAAGGGCACGCCCGTGCGGGAATCCATCGCCACGGCCACCGCGACCGCGGGCAGCGCCGTCGTCTTCGCAGGTGCCACCGTGTTCATCGCCCTGGCCGGCCTCAGCGTCGCCGGCGTCCCCCTGCTCACCTCCATGGGGCTCGCGTCGGCCGGCGCGGTCGCCACAGCCGTCGTCATGGCGCTCACCCTGCTGCCCGCTCTCATGGGCATGGCGGGACGCAAGCTCATCCCCAGGCCCGCGTCAAGGACGGCCCGGCAGACCCGGCACACCGGTAGGACCTCCCTGGGAGTGCGCTGGACGGAGAGAGTACTGCGCCACCCCGTCCGTCATCTGATCGTGGGGATCGTCGCTCTGGTCGCCGTCGGGATACCCGCAACGCAGCTCAAGCTCGCCCTCGCCGATGACGGGTCCGACCCCACCAGCTCTTCCAGCCGTCAGGCGTATGACGTGATCAGTGACGCGTTCGGCCCCGGCGCGAACGGTCCACTCGTCATCCTTGTCGAGGACAAGAACCACGCCGCACTGGAGTCCACCGCCTCCGCGGTCAGGCGTGAACTGGCACACGCCAAGGGCATTGCGCACGTCAGTGGCACGGATGTGGCCGGCGACCGGGTCGCGGCCCGCATCCAGGTGGTCCCCACCACCGGACCGCGCACCCAGCAGACCAGCGATCTGGTCTCCCGTCTGCGCACGGACATGCAGCCCATCGCCCGCTCGAACGGCAGCTATGTCGCCGTCACCGGTCAGACCGCCGTCAGCATCGACCTCTCCTCGAAGCTCAGCGCCGCCCTGGTGCCCTTCGCCGTCGTCGTCGTCGGGCTCTCGCTGCTCCTGCTGATGATCGCCTTCAGGTGCGTGGCCGTCCCCATCAAGGCCACCGTCGGATTCCTGCTGTCGGCGTGCGCTGCCTTCGGAGCCACCGTCGCCGTCTTCCAGTGGGGCTGGCTGTCCGGTCTCCTGGGCGTCCCGAGCCAGGGGCCGGTCTCCAGCTTCGCCCCCATCATCGTCATTGCCGTTCTTTTCGGACTCGCCATGGATTACGAGGTCTTTCTCGTCTCCGCCATCCGCGAGGACTACGTCCACCACCGCAACGCCCGTTCCGCGATCCTGGCCGGAGCCCGCAACGCGTCTCGGGTGGTCACCTCCGCCGCCCTGATCATGGTCGCGGTGTTCGTCAGTTTCCTGCTCTCCCACGACGCCAACATCATGCCCATCGCCTTCGCCCTCGGCTTCGGCGTCCTGGTCGACGCCTTCCTGGTCCGTATGACGCTCGTACCCGCCGTTCTCGGCCTGCTCGGCGACAAGGCCTGGTGGCTGCCCCGCCGACTGGACCGTGTGCTGCCGCATCTCAACGTCGAGGGCGGGAACTTCCATGCCCCCGACGCGGGCAGCATGGCTCCCCTCACCCACCTGCACGCCCCTGAGCGCCTGACTCCGTGAATGTCGACTCTGGTACCGGAACGTATGCCGCACGTGGTGAGTGCCTTGGCGCGGCGAGCGCCGGGCACATCACCATCCCTATCCAAGGAGCTCACGTGAACGCCGTCGACACATCAGGAGTCCGCGACCGCGTGCTCGTCATCGACGACGATCCCGGTATCCGGCGTCTGCTGATATCGGCGCTCGGGTTCTCCGGCTTCGACGTGGACGTGGCGGGTGATCTGACAGCGGCGCTCGATCAGGTCGCGCGCCGCGTCCCGGACATCGTCGTTCTTGACGTGATGCTGCCCGGCGCCGACGGTTTCGAGATCCTGCAGCTGCTACGCGACCGTGCGATCGACGTGCCCGTCCTTTTCCTCACCGCGCGCGACGCTGTCGAGGACCGGGTGCGGGGGCTGCGCCTGGGCGGCGACGACTACGTCACCAAGCCTTTCAGCGTGGTCGAGGTCGGAGCCCGTCTGCAAGCCTTGTTGCGCAGGGCTCGCGGGGGTTCCTCCCCCACCGACGTCACGCCTGCATTGCGCTGCGCGGACCTGGAGATCGACCATCCACGCCACGAAGTGCGGCGGGCCGGTGAGCTCATCGAGCTTTCGCCGACCGAATACCGGCTGCTGCACTACCTCCTGAGCCACCAGGGGCAGGTCCTCTCCCGTGCCCAGATCCTGGAGGCCGTGTGGCAGTACGACTTCGGCGGGGATTCCGTTGTCGTCGAACGATTCATCTCCAACCTCCGACGCAAGATCGACCACGGCCGGTCCCCCCTGCTGCACACCGTTCGAGGTGTCGGATATTCCCTGAGAGAGCAGGCCCCCAGGTGAGGTTCCGCGGCCGTCTTCCCTGGTGGTCCTTCTCGAGCGTCCGGCTGCGTCTCCTGATCGGTCTGGCGGTGCTCCTGGTGGCCGGCCTGGTCGCCAGCGCCGTGACCAGCACCCTCCTGGTAGCGGACTTCCTGCACACACGCTATGAGGACACCCTCAAGGACAGTGCGAAAAGGATCACCCACGTGATCGAGCGTGGGCCGCAGACGGCCAACGCCGATCAGCTGGCGGCCCTCTTGGGGCCGCCGCTGGGTATCGTCGCGGTCAGCGCCGACAACACCGTGCTACTGAGCACCGGCACCGCGACCTCTTCTGCGGCGGACCTGGCAAAGCTCACTGCCCTCGCCCCCGCCGGTGCCGTCGTCACCTACGGCGGTGGCGAGGGCACGGACGATATACGGGTCATTCGTATCCCCACCCCGGGCCTGACCCTCGACCGAGGACCCGGGGAGGGCACGGTCAAACCGGCCGCTCTGGTCCTGGCAGTCGACACATCCGTCGACAAGGAAACCGCCGAAAGGCTGATCCATCGACAGCTCGCCCTTGTCGGAGCCGCCCTGGTTCTCCTGCTGGGCCTGGCGGTGCTGGTGCTTCGTCTCGGCATGCGCCCACTGGCCCGCATGGCCCGCGCCGCCGACGCCATCGCCGACGGATCCCGCGCCGAACGGCTGCCCACGCGCGGCAACGGCAGCGAGACCGACCTCCTGGCCGAGGCCGTCAACCAGGCATTCGACGCTCAGGCCCGTGCAGAAGCCACCGTACGCTCGATGGCTGCCGACACCTCCCACGAACTGCGCACTCCCCTCACCACCATCTCTGGCTGGCTGGATCTGTACCGCCAAGGAGGCGTCTCGGGCCCTGGCCTGGAGACTGCGCTCGACCACATCGAGAACGAGGTCGGCCGTATGCGCCTGCTTGTCGAGGACCTTACGCTGTTGGCTCGCCTGGATGCGGGCCGGCCGGTGGAGCAGCAGCCCGTCGACCTCACCGCGCTTGCCGCCTGCGTCGTGGAGGACGCCCAGGTCATCCATCCCGACCGAGTCATCGCCCTTGCACCCGCACCGTCCGCGCCCGCCCTGGGCGACCCCGACCGCCTTCAGCAAGTGTTGCGGAACCTGGTGGGAAACGCCGTTCAGCACACTCCTGCACACACCAGCGTCCGGGTGGACGTCGGGATCACCGGCCGGGAGGTACGCGTTGACGTCGTCGACGACGGCCCTGGTATCGCCCCGCAGGACCTTCCCCGGGTCTTCGAACGCTTCTGGCGTGCCGAGGCCAGCCGCAGCCGTGCCTACGGCGGTTCCGGACTCGGTCTCGCGATCGTCGAGGCCATCGTGCATGCCCATCAAGGCCGGGTGTCCGTGGCGTCAGAAGTGGGCCGTGGAACAACCGTCACCGTGCGCCTTCCGAGCGCCCTCTCCGTGACCGTCCGGAACCCTGCGGTCGTCCCGGGAGAAAGCGACACTTCTCAGTGAACATCGTCGTCGCCGGCGGACCGGCCCTGGTACGCGCCGCACTGATCAAGGTGATCGAGACCGACTCGAGTCTGTCGGTGGCAGGCCAGGCGGCAGACGTCGATCAACTCCGAGGGCTGCTGATGCACATCGACAGTGATTTGGTGCTGCTGGATCGGTCCTTGCACGGCACCGACCTGGATTTCAGAGCACTGGTGAGTTGGACAACACGCCACGCCAAAGCCGTCGTCTTCGGCAGATGCCACGTTGAGGAAGCCGGGTCGTATCTAGATGCCGGCGCCGCGGGAGTCCTCGCCGACGAGATCACGGCAGCACAGCTCACCGAGGCCCTGCGGACGGTGGCCCGCGGCGGTCTGGTCGTGGTCCTGAGCGCGGTTCCCGATCCCGCGAAGAAACCTCCGCGACCGCTCGAACACGAACTCGCTCGACGGTTTTCGGCTCGCGAGTACGAGATCCTCACGATGCTGGCGGGAGGCCAGGACGCCGCGGCCATTGCAAGGACCCTGAGACTGCGTCCGTCCACCGTGAAGACCCACATCGCTCACATGTTGGGCAAGACCGGAACACATCAGCGAGCAGAATTGATCGCCCTCGCTTACAAGAGCGGCATCGTCACACCGCGACGCGGCCTGTTGGGACAACTCCACGGACTTGCCGGGACAACCGGTATGCCCCATGAAACAGGACTCGTCGAAAGCGGTGAACTGCGGGCCGGCTGAGACAAGGGCCTCGTATTGTGGGCGCGGGACCCGCGACCAGTGGCGGACGGAACGGCCCTGCATTCTGTGCGTGGGGCATTGTGTCCGTGCTCCACTACGACATGGCCCGGCGACTCCTGCCCCTACACGTCATTCTGCCCGGACGCACTCGTCCCGTTGACCTGGCGAACATCAGCAACCCGAGGCTGCTCAGCAGGTGGACGACCAGGACGGTCAGAATCAGTGACCGCCAGGAGTGGTACCGACTGCGGTGCGGTGGCAGCGGATTGGTCATGGGCCTCTCCCAGGACTCCGTCGCCCGGAGTCAGCGGAGATCTGTTGGAGGGCATTCGGCTGCCCCCGCAGGCATTGCCTGCGGGGGCAGCCGAATGCCGTCAGGTCACTGGGCGGTTGCCCTTGCGGCCTGTTCGATGAGGTCGGTGACCGGGGCGGGGTTGGTCACCATGGCCAGGTGGGGTGCGTCGACCTGGACGGTCTGCGCGTGGGCACGGGCGGCCATGTACCGCTCGAGGTCAGGGGCGATGGCACGGTCGTTGTTGGCGACGAGATACCAAGAAGGGACGGTCTTCCAGGCCGGGGTGTCGGACTTCTCCGTGGCGGAGTCGACGCTCAGCGGGCGCTGCTCGGCTGCCAGCGCGTCAGCCTGGACCTGGGGCAGTTCGTTGTCGAGGAAGACGTTGGGGTACTGGGTCGGATCGATGGTCAGCTCAGTGCCCTCGGTGCCGTCCGGCTTGAGGTAGGTCGTGGGATCGGTCGGAAGGGCTGCGATGGGGTGCGCGACGGGGCGTGAGTTGAGGTCGGACAGCGATTCGCCCTGGGCGGGGGCGAACGCGGCGATGTAGACGAGTGCCTTGACGTTGGGGTTGTCCTGGACGGCGTTGGTGATGACGGCGCCGCCGTAGGAGTGGCCGACGAGGATGATCGGGCCCTTGATCTGCTTGAGGACGCTGTTGATGTACTGGGCGTCGGACGTCAGACCGCGCAGGGGGTTCGGGGGCGCCTTGACGCTGTAGCCGTCCTTCTGGAGGCGCTCGGCGACAGGTGTCCAACCTGCCGCGTCAGCCCAGGCACCGTGCACCAGCACCACGGTCGGCTTGGTCCCCTGGTCCACGGACGACGCGTCCGTGGCGTTCGCGCTCGGGCTGATGGCGAAGACGGACAGGCCAACCGCCGCTGCGGTTGCTGTCAGGCCGGCAATCCAAGCCGTTCGCTTGGTCGGCGCCGTGTGGCGTCCCCGTGTCTGGGCAGGAGTGTGCTTCATTACCGTTCCCTGGGTTGGAGTGTGCGGGATACGTCCCCGGTCACACGAAGATCGATGTAAGCAAGTCCACGACGATGTGCTGATCAACTGTCTTGCTTGCCATCAGGGGGCGCGCTGACGCCGTCCGTCCCGGTCATGGCAAACCTGCATGGACCAGTTCACGTGCGTGGACTGTCAGCGCGCCCGACTGCGCCGCCTCAACGGCCTCGCGCCCTCCGCTGTAGAGGTGGAAGGCTGGCAGTCGCCTCCACGAACCGTTGTGCTGGGTACACCGGCGAACTGATCTGCACAGTAGAACCGCCGCGCGGGCAGTGGCTGTCCACGAGTGAAGTTGCGATGGCCTCACAGTGCATGGACGCCGAACCGGCTTGCCAAGGGGTCGCCGGCATGACGAGTCTGTTTCCCGTCCTGCGGCACGTGTAGTGCGCTTTCGGCGTTTTTCGGTGCGCGGACGGGACGCTCGGGTGCCCTGCTGCGGTGGGAGGGGCTGTACTCGTCGATGATCACGACGTGGCGGCAGCGGCGGGACAGAGGTGCCCTGCACACGCTCGCCGGGCCGGCCGGACGGCCGAAGGCGGACCCGCGGGACAGGGAGATCGCGAAGTTCAAGGCGGACATCGACCGCTTGGAGGCCGACCTCACGAAGGCCAGCACGGTCATCGAGGTTCAGGGAGAACTCTCCACGCTGCCCGCCCAGTTCGCCACGGACAGCGCCCCGAACCGGAATGGCGAGAACACCAAGTTTCCGGGCCGGACCCGCGGCCGTGTTCGACGCTGCCCGCGTCCAAGCCCGCGAAGAGCTCACCGAGCTGGTCAAGCGCCTCCGGGCATGCGCGGCGCTCGGTGCGAGCCGGGCCACCTACTACCGGCACCACCGCAGAGCCCCGCCCCGGACCGTTCCCGAGCTGGTCCCCGAGGGCCTGAACCGGGTCTGGAGCTGGGACACCACCAAGCTGAAGGGGCCGGTCGCGGGCGTCTACTACTGCCTCTACACGATCAACGACTTCTTCAGCTGCTACACGGTCGGCTGGATGATCGCCGGCCGGAAGAACAACGGCCTCGCCGAGCGGTTCCTATCCGGGACGGTCGCCAAGTACGGCATCTAATCGGGCCAGTTGACGACCCAATCGGACCGGGGGTCCGCCAATGGTCGCGCAGAACGTAGCCAATCTGATGGCAGGCTTCGAGGTCACCAAGTCCCACTCCCGCCCGAAGACATCGAACGACAAGCCCCACAGCGAGAGTCACCACACCCTGAAATACCGGCACGACTTTCCCGAGCGTTTCGGCTCTCTCGAGGACGCCCGGGCGTGTCGTCGCGTCCTCCGTCGTAGCCCGCGTGTTGTCGGTCCGAGGTGAGATCGTCGAGACCGTCACCAGGTCCGCACGCGCGTCCGTCCACAGCGGGAGAGGCCGGAGATGAGCGCCACCCACCGCACGTGGGGACCCGGTGGGCGGCGCCGACCAACTCCCGTACAGGGCTGCGCCTCTGGTGTCACCAGCCGTGCAGAGCGTCGCGGAGCGTGTCGCCGGCGAGCTTGAGGGCGACGTTGTTGGCGGCGGTGTCCTGCAGGGCTGTCGAACATCATGAAGTCGGGAGCATGCCCAGCACACGGAACGCGGTGACCTGGACCCCGGCGGCGCGCAGCTTCGCGGCGTAGGTCTCGCCTTCGTCGCGAAGCACGTCGGCCTCGTCGGTGATGACCAGGGTCGGCGGCATGGAGGTGAGCTGCTCCATGGAGGCGCCCAGAGGTGAGGCGTGCGGGTCCATGCGCTCGGCCGGGTCGGCGGTGTACTCGCCCCAGAACCGCTGCATGCCCGCGCGGGTGAGGTTGTAGCCCTCGGAGAACTGGAGGTACGAGGGAGTGTCGAAGTCGGCGTCCGTGACCGGGTGGAGCAGCACTTGGCACGCGAGGGTCAGCTCGTCGCGCTCGGCGTTCATCATCGCGCAGGCGGTCGACATGTTGTCGCCGACCGAGTCGCCGCACACCGCCACCGTCTCCGGGTCCAGCTTCCTGGCTCCGCCGTGGTCCTTGAGCCACTGGCCGACGGCGTAGTTCTGCTCGATCTGGGTGGGGAACTTGGCTTCGGGCGCCCGAGGGTAGACGGGGAACACCGCGGCGGCGATGGTGCGCACGGCCAGTTCGCGGACCAGGCGGTCGTGGGTGTTCCCGTCACCGAAGGCCCAGCCGGCGCCCGTGGATGTAGACGAACACTGGCAGGACGCCGATGGCGCCCTTCGGGCGGATGATGCGGGTCGGCACCATGCCGTACACGCCGGCGTCGATGTCGAGCCACTCCTCGTCGACGGCAGGCTTGTCGACGCACTCGCCCGTCTGCAGCCCCGCCAGCGCGTCGCGCCGTTCGCCGGGGGGGATCTCATAGGTGCGGGCGTGCGGTTCGGTGGCCTTCGCCAGATCGATGGCGGCCGCCTCCAGGACGGGGTCGGCGGGACGAGAGGTCGTGACCATCGGGGGCCTCCTCAGGTCCTCAGGTGGAGTGAGCGGCAACCAGTAACGATCCGCCGCGCCACGGTCCTCGCCGTCCCCGGCGTGGAGTCCGTGCTCGACAGGCGGGAGAAGGTACCGAACGGGTGACCTACGCCGCCCACCGCACGTGGGGGTCCGATGGGCGGCGCCGCCACCAGCTACCAGAGGTGGGACTGAAGTCAGCCCTGGTGCGGGCGATTGCGAACGAGCGTCGCTGCCAGGACCGCCGCGCACAGGAACGCCACCGCGGTGGCGAGCAGTCCGGCGTGGACGCCCGAAGTGAAGGCGTCACCGACGGCTGCGGTGACAGCCGGCGGCGCGGACCCCTGAGCGGCGCCGCCAGCGACCGCATGCTCGACCGCGGGCCAGAGAGTCGAGGGGACCTGGTGCGCCTGAAGTTCTCCCGGGAGGTGGGAAGTCAGGTTGCTCACGAGCAGCGTTCCGAGCAGTGAGGTCCCCAGGACCGAGCCGAGCTGGCGGGCGGCGTTCACGGCTCCGGAGGCCATGCCGGCCCGTTCGTGCGACACGCTGACCAACGCGGCGGCGGTGCTCGGCGCCGCCACGAATCCGCAGCCGGCGCCGAAGAGGGCGTAGAGCCACCAGACGTGCGCGTAGGGCGTGTCGGCGTGCTGGGCGGTGAGTCCGAGGGCCGCCCCGGCGGCTAGGAGCAGCCCGACGGTCAGCGGCAGCTTGAAGCCCGTGCGCCGGATCACCGGGCCGACCACGTACGCGGTGACGATGTAGAGGCCGAAGAAGGGCAGCATGCGCCACCCCACGTCCAGCGCGGACAGGTGCTGGACGCGCTCGAAGTAGAGGACCGACACGATGGCCACGCCGCTGTATCCGAACAGTGCGACGGCTGCGATGACCATGACGGAGCTGAAGGAGGGCGACCGGAACAGGCTGATGTCCAGCATCGGGGTGTGGGCCGCGCGTTCGGCGAGGACGAAGCCGACGAGCCCCACGGCGGCGAGGGACCAGGCGGCGTCGATCCGCGGACTCGTGTAGCCGTCCTGGCCGCCTTGGATCAGGGCGTAGACAAGAGCAGCTATGCCGAAGGCGCCAAGGAGCTGTCCGGGGATGTCCAGTCTGCCGCCGGGGCTGCGCGACTCGTTGACGAACAGCCCGACGACGAAGGTCAGAGCTGCGACCACGACCGTGGACAGGAAGACGGCGTTCCAGTGGAAGTGGGCGAGCAGGAGTCCGGCGAGCACGGGTCCGACGGCGAGGCCGATTCCGGACGAGGCCGCCCAGGCGGTGACCGCCTCGGTGCGCCGGTGTGGGTCGGGGAAGGCCACTCCCAGGATGGCCAGGCTGTTGGGCAGGATAAGTGCGCCACCGACGCCGGAGACGAGCTGTCCCGCGATGACCGTCCCGGTGGAGCCTGCGCAGTACACCGTGAACGATCCGGCGGCCATGATCAGAGCGCCTGTCAGGAAGATGCGCTTGCGTCCGTAGAGGTTCCCCAGGGTGCCGGCGGACATGACCAGGCTGGCCACCAGCAGGGTGTAAGCGGACGGGATCCAGACCAGGCCGGTCGGGGACACGTGCAAGTCGTCCTGGATGGCCGACAGGGCGGACACCGACGAGGTGATCAGCAGGAACGTCGTCATGCTGCCGAGGCACATGGCCACGAGCGTGAGCACGCCGCCGGCGTGACGGCCGGCCTGACGGCCGTCACGGGCATGGACGTCCGGGGGGATGACGGTGCCCTGCGAGGGGGCTGAGTGAGACATGAGGGCAGGTTCCTTGCGGAGTGGCAGTAGGGCCGCCGACGGGCATCTGACTAAAGTAAATCGAAGTCAGCCATGACCATAACGGCTAACTTCGGTTTGCGGTAGTCAGGGTCTAGACTGTGGCCATGCTCGATCTCCTGAAGGACCGCCATGCCTGGTCGATGGCCAACTGCTCGGTGGCGCGCACCCTCGAGGTCGTCGGCACCAGATCGGCCCTGCTGATCATGCGCGAGGCGTTCCTGGGCACCCGCCGGTTCGACGACTTCGCACACCGGGTGGGGATCGGCGAACCGACCGCGGCGGCACGCCTCAAGGAGCTGACGGCCGAGGGGCTGCTGGAGCGGGTCCCCTATCGCAAGCCCGGTCAGCGCACGCGCTACGAGTACCAGTTGACGGCCAAGGGGCAGGCTCTGCTCCCCGTGCTCGTCGCCCTGCGGGACTGGGGAGACGCCTGGGCGGCCGATGAGCAGGGTCCCCCCTGGACCGCCCGACACCGGGACTGCGGGGCCCCGGTCCGTGCGGTGCTGCGCTGCGAGAGCGGCCACGACGTTCAACCAGGGGATTCGATCCCGACCCCAGGGCCGGGCCTGATCCTCACCGACCCGGCGGGCGACTGACCGCCGCCGAACCAACCGCAAGACCGGCAAGACCACCGTCAAAACGGTCTACGTCGTCACCAGCCCGACCGCCGCGCAGGCCACTTCGGTCCTGCTCGCCCAACTCGTCTGGAACCACGGGACGATCGAGGCCCTGCTCCATGTCCGCGACACTACCTTCGCCGAGGACGCGTACAGGCCCCCCGCGATGGCCGCCTGACGCATCCTTGCCATCGGAGCCCTCCGAGCAACCGGAACGAACATCGCAGACGGCCTCCGCCGCAACGTCCGCGACCTCCCTCGTTCCCACACACTCCTCGCCCCGGAATGATCACGAACCGGGCGTGATGAGACTGCGCCAAAGCCCTGGTTCGGACTGACCTCGGCGATCGACGCCGCCGGCGGCTTCCAGAATTTCCCCGGCACTACAGCACCGTCATCGAGCTTGCGAGGGCAGGGCAGTTGTCGCTGCGCATCGCCTATCGCCTCTTCTCGCAGACGGCGGGACAGGAAATAGCCCACCTGACCTGCTGGATCGAGATGGCGAGCCCTCTGGACGGGGACAAGTGGCTCCGCCTCAACGGCGCAGGCGATCACCGCACCGGAGCGGCTGGGGATGCCGGCTGCACGACACGTACGACGAGGCCATCTTCCGGGACCTCGCGGTGTTCGAGAAACTGGCCGCCGAAGGGCTTTTCCCGGACGGTAACTGCTGGTTGTTCGACCACGCGGAGGCCGCGGCCACGGTGAGCCTCGACCGCGTCGCCACGCTCGTCGGTGCCATATCCGTACAGAGCAGGCTGGCCTTCCAAGGGCGATGCGTTCATGCGCCGCTACGGCATCTGCGCCGCCGCGGACTTCCCGCCGATCCGCAAGATGCTGGAGTGCGGCCTGACCGTGGCCGCTGGCACCGACGACACCCGTGTGTCCACCTACAGTCCCTGGGGCGCCCTGCACTGGCTGGTGAGCGGCCGCAGCATCAGTGACATCCTGCTACGCCCGCGGAGCAACCGTGTCGACCGGCAGACCGCGCTGACGACGTTCACCCGCGCCGGCGCCGAACTGACCGGTGAGGAGAACGTCAACGGCCTCCTGCCCCGGAGTGTTACGCGGATCTCGCGATCCTGTCCGAGGACTACTTCACCCGTGCCCGAGCCGGAGATCGCGCACATCGAATCGCTGCTCACGGTCACCGGCGGCCGAATCGCCTGCACGGTCGGCGAGTACGAAGGTCCCGACAAGGAGCTCCCTCCCGTCAGCCCCGCCCGGAGGCCGGTGGCGCACTTCGGCGGCTACCAGACATCACGGCCGCACCACGCGGGCGGGCGCCAAGCGGAGTTGCTCGGCAAGGCGGTCGCCGAGTCGGAGCAGCACCGCACGTGGCGCAAACGGCGCTGCCTGTTCCCGGAAACCACCGACACACCCTTCGACCCCTGTTTCCCTCGCGAGGACTCCCGGGAGGGGGGCATGACCACGGGTCCGCCCGCCTCCCGGGACACCGCATAAGCCGGATTCCATGGAGAAGTATCCGGTCGTGCGCGCCACGGCAGCATGGTGTCCCGATCAACGCCATTCGGAATCGCCCGAAGCTCGCTGCCGAGGGTTATGACATCTGCGCGTCGCGCCAGTCGCTGGGAGACATCCCATAGGCGGCCCGGAACAGTCGGCTGAAGTGGGTGGCACTGGTGAAGCCCCACCTGTGTGCCACTGCGGAAATGGTAAGATTTGCGGCCCCCCTCTGAGTCAGATCCCGCCGGCACCCTTCGAGACGGCGGCTTTGAATCCAGCGCCTGACAGTGCTCTCCTCGCCTTCGAAGATTCTGTGCAAATATCGAAGGGAAATGTGGTGCGCATCAGCGATGACTTCAGGCGTCAGATCAGGATCGGTAAGGTGTCGCCTGATAAACGCCTGGATCCGCAGCAACATCGCCGCCTCGCCTCTCGGCGACCTCCCGGCGGTCTCGCCCAGTCGTTCATCGGCCAGAACAGACAGCAGGTCCGCTACTTTGCGGGCCAGCAATTCACCTGTATGCGGCCGATACGATCCAGCGGTGTCCGCAAGCTGGGACAGAAGCACGGAAAGCAGTCCACCGAGTGCCGTGTCGGCACCCAAGGGCGAAGCCGTGATCTGCCGGAGGACCGGCTCGCTGAGACCGTGAATCTGCCGTGGCAGTATGAGAGATTTCGTCTGGAAGTGTTCAGGAAACATCAGCCGGAACGGTCGGGTCGTGTCGTAGATGAAGATTTCACCGGACCGCAGGGCTACGTCGCGGGTGTCCTGCTCGAGCCGTGCGACTCCCCTGTCCAGCAGGTTCACGACTACATAGTCGTCGTCACCTTGCCCCATGAGCCGTCGCGTGCGCAGGGCCACCAGCGGATCGCCTTCGATCGTGGCGATCTGGAGTCGGCCCATCGGCGACTTGCGCACCGTTCCGGAATACGCCTCTTCGGGAACCGACAATTTCATGCCGAGAGTCCGGGACAGGGCCTCGCTCCAGTAGTCCCATGGGTGACAACTAGACATCGTACCCGCAGCTGGCAGGTTGCTATTGGAGCGATATCCCTCAGACCGCGGCGTATATGGTGACATGTTTCGGCCTTTCCACATGAACAGAGGTGTCTTTGAGTCATTGACGGTCGTGCAGAAGGTGCTGAACTGGCCGAACAGTGTCCGCAGGCATGGCATCGACTCGCGGTTGCCGGGTCCGAGAGTGGGAAAATGATCGGGCGCTCGGTGCCCGCGGCCATGGTCTCGATGACGTCCTGGGTAAAGGCGCCTGCCACGGTCGACGTTCCGAGCAGCATGGTGGGCTCGACATGGCGTACGGTTTCGAGTAAGGAGATGTCGTGTCGCTGGAAGCAGCGCAGGTTCGTTCTCATGTCCGAGCCCTCACTCCGACGCCGTGACAAACGCCCGGATCAGGTGGGAACTGGTACACCACTTCCTTGGACGCAACCAGACAGGTTGGCGGGCTGAGGGAGCAACACCGTCGCTGCGTCATGGGCCCTTGGCACTGCGCTCGGCAGCGGAGGCGCCTGTGCCACGGGGTCCCGCCACTCAGCCGGGGACATCCCATAGGTGGACCGGAACACCCGGCTGAAGTGCACTGCGCTGGTGAAACCCCACGCGTGGGCCACTGCGGCGATGGTCCTGTCCGCCGAGGCTCGACGAGCCAGCTCACGTCTGCACTCCTGCAGCCGGCGCTGCTGGACCCAACGGGCGACGGTTACACCTTCGGCCTCGAAAAGGCGGTGCAGGTAGCGCACGGAGATGTAGTGCGCCTTGGCGATGGTTTGCGGTGTCAGGTCGGAGTCCGCGAGGTGCCGGTCGATGAAGGCCTGGACCTGCGTCAGCAACACCCGCGTCGCATGGGGCGCGTCACCTGCCTCGTCGTGAAGTCGCTCCCCGACAAGGACGGTGAGAAGGTCGACCACGTGGCGAGCCACTACCTCTCCGGTAGCCGTCCGGTACGTCGCCGCCGTGTCCACGAATTGAGTCAGAACGGGTGAAAGGAGTGAACCCAAGGTTGTGTCAGGGCGGATGGCCCTTGCCGTAAGCCGTCGCAGGTTGGACTCCCCCAGGCCCAGGAGGCTGCGCGGCAGGACAAGGGACTTCGTCTGGAACGCGGAGCGGAATTCCATCTGCATCGGGCGTGCCATGTCGCAGAAGACGATCTCCCCGGGACGCAGGTCGACCTGGCGGGCGTCCTGCTCCACCCGGACGGCGCCCCTGACCAGGAGCTTGACCACCAGGTGCTGGTCCTGATCTTGCGTGATCAGTCGTGGAGTTCGCCGCGCGTACAGGAGATCGCCCTTCACCGTGGCAACCTGCAGATGGCCCAGTCGGGACGTGCGGACGGTTCCCGAACAGACCTCGCCCGGGACGACAAGGTCCACCGGGGCGAACGCATGAGACAGGGCTCTGCGCCAGTAACTCCCTCTTTGATCGCTAGGCACGGACTCTATGGTGTAAAGGGTGCTCGAGACCTGCTTCCCGGGTTCCGCTGTCGATGCGTCCGGCGACATGTTCCGTGCCCTTCAGTCGCTGTGGTCCATGGACACCGTGCCACCGGTGTGAGAGGAGCACATCGCGTGAATCCTCTATGCCTGTCGCTCGTGCCCGGCAGGGGCGGCCGAGAGGCGGTGCAAGCTTCGGTCGAAGACGGTGATGAGGAGATAGAGAATTGCGGCGCCCAGCATGAACCAGGCCAGGTGGTGCATGCCGGAGGTACTGGCATGCCGTCCGAAGGACAAGGCGGTCGCGGAGGAGGCGACTATCGAGCCGAGATAGGAGAAGGTCCGTAGCAGGCCGGCGGACGATCCTGTGCGCTGAGGATCGGCCTGGAAGTACACGGAGTTTTGCAGGGCCAGGCTGTTGGCCCCCTGGGGCACGCCGTAAATGACGCCAAGGACGAGCAGCAGCCACACAGGGCTGGCGGCGGTGAGGGTCAGCATCAGTACGCAGGCGGCGATCTGGCCGACGGAGCCGAGCATCAGCTTTCCGAAGACTCCACTGTGGCGGCCGACGGTGACGGAGACGGCGATCCCCACGAGGAACAGCGGGATCTGCACGAGCCCGGCGCGGACGGGCGAGAGCCCGTAGCCCTCCTCCGTCCATTGGGTGAACCCGTAAAGGAAGGCGTAGGAGACGACGTAGGCCACCAACGCTCGTCCGTAGGTGGCCAGCAGCGGTGCGTTGCCGCTGAGCACCCTCAGGTCGATGAACGGCACCCTGGCGCGCAACTCCCGCACAGCGAAGCAGGTTCCGGCCGCGATGGTGATCAGCAGCAGATACCAGGAGCTCGCGTGCAGGTTCATCAGGAACAGCAGAAGCGAGAACAACATGACCGCGAAAAGGCCCATGCCCGGCAGATCGATCTGTGCGGCCGGACCGCCCCGGACCACCGTGCCCCCGCTCGGCTGCTTGGGCAGGCGCAGAGCGCCGAGGGTGACCGCGACCACGGCCAGGGGGATGTTGAGCGCGAAAGTGGGGCGCCAACCGCCCACCCCGATCAGCAGGCCACCCAGTAGAGGGCCGATCACTGCGATGGTCTGGTTGGCGACCGCCAGAGCGGTCAGCACTCCCGCTGGGCTGTCCTGGCCGGTCCGCTCGGCCTCGCTGCGCAGCAGCGCCATGGCGGCGGGGTAGCCGGCGCACGTCCCCCAGCCAAGCAGGACTCGGGCCGCGATCAGAACCCCGAGGCCGGGGGCCAAGGTGCCGACGAGACCGGCGACGCCGACGAGCGTGGTGCTGATGAGGAAGAGGCGGCGCGGTCCGAAGATGTCGATCAGTCGTCCGACGATCGGCTGCCCGAGGGCGGTGGCCAGGTAGAGGGAGGAAACCAGCCAGGCCGTCTCCGACGGCGGTGCCCCGAACGCGGTGCCGATGGGCACGAGCGCAACCGCGATGACGGTGGAGTTGATGGGGTTCAGTATCGAGCCCAGCACCATCGAGGGGACGAGCCGACAGTCGAAGCCCGCCTTCTGGGTGTCGCCGCGAGTCGCGGTTTTCTGGTCAGTCATGGACGAGTCGCTCCAGTATGGCCATGGCCGCAATGACGGTCTGGCGCTCTTCTTCGGTGCACTTCCGTTCCAGTTCGGTGGCGAGCCATACGCTGCGGGCCTGGCTGGCCGCATAGGCTGACCGGCGCCCCTCGGCGGTGAGCGCGCTCAGCAGGCGGCGACCGGTGCCGGGGTCGCGGCGCCGTTCGATCAGACGCAGGTCCGCCAAAGTGGCGACCACGGTCCTCGTCGACTGGTGACGCACGTCCCTGACAGCGGCGAGATTCTTGTCCGTGAGCCCTTCGTTGTCGGTCAAGATTCGTTCCTCCAGAATGCTGCGGAACGCCGACGTGGACGTCCCACGGTCGTGTTTCTTCGGTCAGGTGCAGGCCGTACAACGCCCTGCGTCTCCCAGATGGCGAGGTGTTGGCGTCCCTGCTCCACACAGCAAGCAGCCGAGGTCCGCAAGGCGCCGGCCGGCCTGGATCAGGCGTTGCCCAGGTCGTGGTCCACGTCGGATCACGCGGCGAGGTCACTCAGGAACTGCTGAAAGACGGTGACGTCCGCACCCGTCAGTGCAGCTCCGTGGGCAAAGCCGACGGCCTGGAGTTCATGCGGCAGTTTGGTGAGGCTGCCGGAGCGCAGGGCTGGGTCGGCGGCCAAAGCGGAAGGCCCGAGGGCGAGTTTGCCTCGGTTGAAGACGGCGTCGCCCATGAGCGCGGTGCCGCTGGGCTCGTGCACCAGCACGATGTGTCCCGGCGTGTGCCCCGGGGTGTGTACGACACGCACACCGTTCGAGCCTTCGATGAGGTCGCCGTCGGCAAGGGTTCCGTCCGCTGCCAAAGGTGTCCAGTGAAGCTTGGGCAGCCGGTCGATGATGCGGCCGACGAGCCCAGACCGGCCCTCGGCGGGAACCCGACCGGCTTCGAGCCAGGGGAGGTCGGAACTGTGGATCAGGACTTCGGCACCGGTGCGGTCGCGGAGTTCGGACGCGCCTTGTACGTGGTCGGGGTGTGCGTGGGTGATGACGATGCGGCGGATGGCGTTCGGCTTGTGGCCCAGCTCCCCGACGGTTTCGAGAATGGCGCCAGGGGCCTTGGCCCAACCGACGTCGACAAGGGTGTAACCGTCGTCTCCGGCAATGAGGAAGGCATTGTCGCGGCTGCTTGTGGCAATGCGCGTGATGCCGGGAGCAATGTCCTGGTGCATGAGGGTGTCCTTGGTGTGACGGGGTGGCGAGGAGCCGAGGGATGGATCGGCGGCGGGCGTCGCCCGCGTCGCAGAGGGTCGCGGGCGCCGCCAACCGCTCGGTGCTTCAGCTGGATATGGGTATGTAGCCCTCGCGTGCCAGCTTGGGCAGGATGCCGCCGGCCGCGAGGATGTCGAGGACGAGGGGCGGCAGCGCACCGCCGGCCAGACGGTGACCGGATGCGGTGTTCTCGACCCAGCCCTCGGCGAAGTCGAGGCGCATGGTGTCGCCGTCGGAGAAGGCCTTACGGACGCCGGGAACAGTCAGCGCGGGTAGTCCGTGGTTGATGCAGTTGCGCCGGAACAGGGAGTTGAACTCCTCGGCCACCAGGGCCGCGACACCGAGTTCGCCGAAGAGTGCGGCGACAGGGCGTGAGGAGCCGAGGCCGAAGTTGCGTCCCGCCACCACTATGTCGCCGGGGGCAACCTGGGCGGTCCAGCCTGGGCGGAGCTCGTAGAAGATGTGCCGGGCGGCTTCGGGAACGGGCAGTTTCATGGCGAAGGCCGGATACATGGCGTCGGTGGTGACGGAATCACCGACGACCCAGACCCTGCCTGTGATGCGGGTGTCCATCAGTTGAGTTCCCCTCGTGGGTCGGTGACATGGCCGGCCAGGGCCGAGGCGGCGACAGTGGCCGGGGAAGCCATGTAGATCTCGGCCCCGGGGCTGCCCATACGGCCGGTGAAGTTGCGGGTGGACGAGGTCAGACAGACTTCCCCGGGAGCGAGGAGACCCATGTGGTAGCCGAAGCAGGCCCCACAGGTGGAGTTGGTGACCACGGCACCCGCGTCGGCGAGATCCTGCAGATAGCCGGCCCTCATAGCCTCCCGGTAGACCTGCTGCGAGGCAGGGGTGACCAGGAGGCGGACACCCGGCGCGACCTTGCGGCCGCGGACGATCTCGGCGGCGGTCCTCAGGTCCTCCAGCTGGCCGTTGGCGCAGGAGCCGATGAAGCACTGGTTGACCGGGCGCTTCTCGATCGCCGAGACCGGGAGCGCGTTGTTGCTGACGGTGCCAGGCCGGGCGACGTACGGCTCCAGCGTGGACAGGTCGACGGTGCGCACAGCGGCATAGGAGGCATCGGGGTCGGCATCGGCCGCTTCGTAGGACTCTTCTGAGGCTCCGTGTTCCGCGAGGAAGGAACGGGCGAGGTCGTCGATGGGGAAGGTGGAGAAGTCCGCGGAGATCTCGGCGCCCTGGGTGGCAATGGTGCGGCGGTCGTTCATCGGGATCGAGGCCAGTCCCGGACCGCCGTACTCGAGGTTGTGGTTGGTGGCGTCGCCCCAGGTTCCGGCGATGTGCAGGAAGATGTCCTTGCCGGACACGGCGGCGGGCTTGGTCCCTGCGAACTCGTAGCGGATGGTCGGTGCGGCCTCGAACCACGTCTTGCCGGTGCACAGGATCGCGTAGACCTCCGCAGGACCGAGCCCGCGAGCGGCGTTGTTGTACGCGCCGGCCGCACACGTGTGGGAGTCGGTGCAGGCGAGGATCTCGCCGGGGCGGGCGAGGCCGTTCTCGGCTATCACCTGGTGACAGATGCCGTGCTGACCGACGTCGTAGAACTTCTCGATGGCGAAGTCGCGGGCGAAGCCACGGGCGTGGGTGCCGCCTATGGCGTCGTGGACGTTGGGCGCGGGCACGGCGTGGTCCATGATGACCGCGACCTTGTCGGGATCATGGATCTTCAGAGGCTGCACCCAGCTGGTGGCGAACTGCAGGTCGATCATGACGGTCATGTCGACGTCGCACACCACGGTGTCGCCCGGCGCGACATGGTCCAGGCCCGCCTTGCGGGCGAGGATCTTGTCGATCATGGTCATGCCCATCAGGCACCGTCCTTCTCATGGTCGCGGTAGCTCTCGCCGACGGCGGCCCAGTCGCGCAGGCCGACGAGTTCGAAGAGGCCCTGCGGCCCGGCGGTAACCTCGGGCAGGGTGCCGCCAAGGCGGGCGAGGGCTTCCAGGCCGTGCAGGGCGTAGGGCGCGAGAAGCGCCCCGGGGTGGATGGCGATGCGGTAGCCGAGCGCGGCGAGCTTGTCGTGAGCGGTGTCGGGGGTCAAACCGCCCTGCACCATGTTGATCAGCAAAGGCGCTTCGACGGACCCTGCGATGCGCTCGATCTCGTCGAGGCTTTCGGGAGCCTCGACGAAGATGACGTCAGCTCCGGCTCGGGCGTACTGGTTGGCCCGCTCTATGGCGGCTTCGAGGCCCAGTGGTGCGCGGGCGTCGGTGCGGGCGATGATCACGGTGTCCGGGTCGCGACGTGCTTCCAGCGCCGCCGTGAGTTTGGTGACGAACTCCTGCGCCGGGATGAGTTCCTTGTCGGGCAGGTGCCCGCACTTCTTCGGGAAGGCCTGGTCCTCCAACTGGATCGCCGCGACACCGGCCTTCTCGTACTCCTGGACGGTCCGGACCACGTTGATCGGAGCGCCGTATCCGGTGTCCGCATCGGCGATCAGCGGCACGTCGCCGAGGGCGGCGACGACGATGCGGGCGCGCTCCGTCATCTCGCTCTGGGTGAGCAGACCGATGTCCGGCAGTCCGAATCCGGCGACCGCAACACCGGCGCCCGTGAGGTAGGCGGCGGTGAATCCGGTGCGGGCGACGAGCGCGGCGCTGAGGCCGTCGTACACGCCTGGGGCGGTGATCAGGCCGTCCTCCAGGAGTGCGCGCAGACGACTGGCCGGGGTGGCCGGCCGGGACGGCGTCCCCTGGCGGGGTGATGATGGCTGCGTGGGATGCGTAGGCATGGTTCTTCCTCTTCTGGGTTGGGGTGGGTGGGGTGGGGTGTCAGTCGAGCGCCCCGCGAACCGGAGGGGCCAGCAGTTCGACCAGCGCGGTGAGGTCGGTCTGCTCCTCGAGGTTGAGGACGATTTGCTCGATCTTGGCTGAGCGCGCGACGTCGACCACACGGGACGTCAGGGCGCGGAACTTGGCGCGGATCTCAGCGTTGGTGAGCGGGTCGTTGGGCCCGCCATGGGGCTGGTTGAGCGCTGAGGTGAGGATCGTGCCGTCGCGAAGGGTGAGGGTGACGCGGGTGTTGTAGCCCGGTTCCTCCCAGGAGGCGTCCTGGGCTTTGTTCTCCCGGACCACCGTGGTGCGTGCGATCAATTCCCAGACGTCGTCCGCGTTGATGCGCTCATCGTGGAACTGTTCCGGTCGGACGTGGCCGTCGAGCAGGGCGACAGCCACGGCGTAGCCGATGTTCATCTGAGCGCCTATGGCGGTCAGGGGCCGCTCCGGCTGCCACCAGCCGTGGTGGTAGATGGCGTCGGGGACGGCGATGGTGATCGTCTCGATGTCCTGCGGAGCGAGCCGACCGGAGGCGAGTCCGAGGGCGGCGTCGATGGCAGGGTGCAGACCTCCCATCGCGGCATGGATCTTGACCGTGATCTCGTCGGTCATCCACCGCTCGCCGAGCCCTGCGGTGATCTGTGCGACATCCGGGTCGTGCCCCTCGCCGAACGTCGACAGGAAGCCACCGTAAGGACGCTCGAACACCTGCTTGATCCCGGTGTAGCCGACCGCCGCGAGGCCCGCGGCGTAGTAGCCGTTCCTGGAGGCGAAGCCATGGTGCATGCGCTTGGACATGGCCTCGTACTGCGCGGCCATGAGTCCGCCGGACTGCGTCGCGGCCAGGCCCAGGGCGTCCTCCATGGCGGCAGCGTCCAGACCGCGCAATATGCCGGAGGCAGCGGCTGCGGCGTGCGTGCCGAAGACCGAACCCGAGTGCCAGCCACGCGACAGCATCTGGGACCCGTGCAGGGCGAATCCGACGCGGGGGCCGACCTCGAAGCCGAGGACGGTGGCACGCAGGAACTCGGCTCCGGAGACCTTTTCCATCTGGGAAGCGGTGGACAGCAGAGCGGGCAGCACGAGCGAGGCGCTGTGCAGGGGCGCCCGGGGGAAGTAGTCATCCAGCTCGAATCCCTGGATGAAGGTGCCGTTGAGCACTGCCGCGGCGGCCGCGCTGGTCGCGAGTCCGCAGCCGATCACCGGAGTCGTGCCGGTCCCCTCCAGGCGGAGAACGCCTTCGACGGCGACGCGTGACCAGGGCAGCTGGGCACCGATCAGAGCGCAGCCCAGTCCGTCCAGCACGAGGTGGGATGCCCGTTCACGCACTGTGGTGGGGATCTCCTCCAGAGACGTTCCGGTGAGCCAGGTTGCGAGCTGACCGGTGGGGCCGCCGGGGGCACTGGGCGGCCGGCCTGTTGACAGCGTCGGTGCGGTCACCGCGCTCACCTCCATTGGGTTGGGTCCGAAGCGGGTTGAACGGCGGCTCCGCGTCGCCTCCCCGACTACATTAGAATTTATAACATCTAATTTTGAAGGCTGGGTAGGATGGCCACGTGACCCTTAGACGAAGCTCTCTTCCGCGAACCGCTGAGGCGGTGGCACTGGCCGAGCTACGCGATGCGATCGTGCGCGGTGACCTGCCGCCCGGAGCCCCGATCCGTCAGAGCGCGGCCGCCGAGGACCTGGGACTGAGCGTCATCCCTGTACGCGAGGCCCTCAAGACGCTGGCCGTCGAAGGAATCGTCACCTACGTCCCGCAGCGCGGATTCACTGTCACGGAGCTCACACCGGGCAGCGTCGACAACATCTTCCAGATGCGAGATCTGCTGGAGGGGTCAGCTGAGGCAACCGCGTTGACCCGGATGCACCCGGACGACGTCGCAGCGATGCGCGGTGCCCTGGAAGACCAGCGCGCCGCGACCACGGCACGAGATCCGCAGGCTGCCATAGCGGCCAATCGCCGCTTCCACTTCGCTTTGTTCGACCGATGCGACAACGAGTGGATGCTCCGTTTCATCACGCAACTGTGGGAGGCCTTGGAGCCGCACCGGGCCGTTTCCTATCGACGTGCCACCGCCGCCGACGACGTGGACCGCGCCCAGGCCATCCTCAGGGAACACGATGGCATCGTCACCGCGTTGGAGAAAGGCGACGTTCTTCTGACCCAGCGTCTGCTGGCCGAGCATCGGCGGGAGGGCCTCACCGACTTCCACCGACTGCTGGTCCCCACGGACGGTGGCTGACCACAAACGGCTGACCCACCGCAGCGCGGGGCGCACGCTTGCCGCGTGTGCCCCGTCGGCATGGGTACGCCTCAGATTTCTTCGAGGGCGACGTTATTGGTCCTGGGCCCGAGCAGGGCAACAGCCAGGCTCATCGCGGCGATCAAGCCCGCACACAGCAGGTAGAGTGGTCCGGCGCCCAGGGCATGAAGGATGGACAGAGCACAGAACGGCAACACGGCCGCGATGAGTCTCGACAGCGCATAGGTCCGTCCGAGCACGGTGTTGCGGATTCGAGTCGGGAACAGTTCGGCACCGTAGGCCCGCGAGACGGTGGCGTTGACCACGCTGGTCAATGTCAGCAGCAAACCGGACGGCACGATCACCCACGCGGTCGTGGCCAGCCCGAACACCGAGCCGAAGACCGCCACCAGCAGCGAGGTGGCTATCACCAGACTCCTTCGCTGCACTCTCTCGGCCAGGTGCATCAAGGCCCAGCACCCCGCCGGATAACCCAGCGCCGTCAGGGCCGAGAAGGACAAGGACTCCACCACCGTGTACCCCTTGTCCATCAGCACAAGCGGAGCGATCGAGGCGAAGCCGTAGAAGCCGATCGGCCCCAGCGTCTGCATGAGAGCGACCAGGACCGTGCGTCGGCGCAGCGCAGGGGCCCACGTCGGCGGAGGCACGTCCGCACTCGGTTCGCCCAAGTCCACAGCTGCGAGAACCGCAGCGACGGAGGGCTGGGGCGCGCTCGGCGCTCGCCCAGCACGATCCTCTATGAGCGCCACCGCTTCCGACGCTAGGTCCGGAGCGTGCACGGCCAGCCAACGAGGCGATTCGGGCAGATTCCGGCGCAGCAGCCACACGCACAGGGCGCCCAGACCGGCCACCACCATGAGCCAGCGCCAGCTGGCGACTCCACCGAGGTCATGGGGCAGTTTCGCCGCGAGGACACCGGCCACCGGCACGCCGAGCATGCCGATCGTATAGGCGGTGGCCAGCATGCGCCCACGCCGAGCGGCAGGCATGAGTTCCGTGAGGTAGGTGTCCACCAGCGCCAGTTCTGCCCCAAGCCCGACACCGAGTAGGACACGGAGCGCGATGAGCCACGCGGCATCCTGCGCGCAGGCCGCCAGGCAGGAGAGGAGAGCATAGGAAACCAGGTTGATCTGGAACATCCGGCGGCGGCCCCAGCGGTCGGCCATGCCGGAGAGCAACAGGGCGCCCGCCAGTTCTCCCGCGAAGGTGGCTCCTACAAGGAGCGACTGCTGTGTCGTGGTGGCCGCCCATGCGGCTGGCAAGAGCGGGACCAACAGACTGCTGAGGGCCACCTCGAAGAAGTTGAAGAACGAGCCCAAGCCGACGACGGCCAGCACACGCTTGTGCCAGGAGCCAACGGGAAGCGCGTCGAGACGGGCCGCGACCCATCGCTGTACGGCCGTGGCATCGGTGGTGTTGCCAGGCGTCTGCGTAGCGCCGAGGGAATTGGCCATGACACCCATCCAGTTTTCAGTATCTGTAACCTGCTGGTAACAGGGGGCTGGAGAGCGTGACAGGAGAAAACTCCGTCGTCAAGACCACTCGTTGACCTGACTGTGCGTGAATGAACCCTTGCTACTTTCATCGAACCGACACAAGATGAAGCACGCAGGTTCAGATATTGATGCGCCGGGCACCACGGCGGGAGGATCATGGAAGCGACACTGACCGAAGGTGGCCAGACCGCCCGTCGAGCACTCCGCCTCCTCGAGGCAGTCGCTGCCTCGCCTGCCCCTATGGGACTACAGGACCTGGCGGACACGACCGGATTGAACAAGGCCACTGCCTATCGACTTCTGCGGGTCCTCCAGGAGGAAGCGTATGTGACACGCGCGTCCTCCGGTGGCTATCTCGTAGGCGCCCGCCTGACCGGGCTGGCGTCCGAAGTCCTGCCCGGCACGGACGTGTTCGTCGGCGCGCGGCCTGTCTTGCGCGACCTGGCCGATCTCTCCGGAGAGACGGCCACTCTGCACTTGCGAGCGGGTGACGACGCTGTCCTCGTCCTCGGTGCGGAATGCGATCACGAGTTGCGGAGCGCAGCACGGCTCGGGTCCACGACTCCCTTGCACCGTGGATGCAGCGGCCAGGCCATACTGGCCCATCTTCCGGATGCGGAACTGGACGCCATCCTCAAGCGAGCCAACCGCGGGATCGCCGAGGTCGAGGCGGCACTGTCATCAGTACGCCGGGAAGGGTTCGCCCTGTCGCAAGGTGCCAACCATCCAGGCATTCGAGGCGTCGCGGTGCCGATCCTCACGCCCACGGGGGATGCGGTTGCCTCTGTGGCCGTCTCGGGACCGGCCGAACGGTGGACCGTCAAGCGGGCGGTGGCGTTCGCGCAGGTCCTCAGCGAACGCCGCCAGCGCCTGTCATTGCTCTTCCAGACAAGGCATCCGGTCAGGAATGGCGGATGAAGACACAGTGCCTGTTCGCTGTTGCGCTGATCAGCTTCGAGCACAGCGAACGAGACCTCCACCGGCACCCCCTCGACTCCGCAAACAACTGAGCGCGCATCAACTCGTGAGCCGTGAAGCGGACCGTCCTGCTCGTTCGGGTATTGATCTCATTCGTCAACGCCCGAAGCCCTCAACTGCGCTCGCAACAGGCAGTAACCCGCTTCGGAGTCGGCATCGCCACTGCCTGTCGGCACGTTAGACGGCGGCGGCGCCGCTCGCCCGGCGTTGGCTCTTCCGCCGGTGACCGTTGGGTGTGGTTCCTGATTATTCTGCCCCGGAGAGGTAGGAGAGCAGGCTTCCGAGGCCAGAGTCGTCGCCACCGAGGAGCCCCGTCTCACCATCAGCCCAGGAAATCGGCGCCGATTACGACGCCCGGTGCTGCTCGCGATCCCGCTCACCCTCGCCGGCCCTCTCTCGCTTGTGCTGCCCGTCGACGCGCCCCAACCGCGGCAGCAGGTCGTCGCCATCGAAGCAACAATGGCATCTACGTCGGTCTTCTTCACGGATCCCGAAGTTCAGCGCATGCTCCTCAGGCACGGCATCCGCATGGACATCCACCACCTCGGCTGCACGGCATCGCCGCCCAAAGTCTGAAGGGCATGGACGTCGCCTTCCTCTCCGGCCAGCTCGCCGCGAAGCTGATCCTCGGTCGACAGAACGGCAAGGTGAAGTCGGCCCGTCCCCTCGCCACCCACTCGCCCTCGCCACCTTCCGGAACTACGCGAACGCCCTCGTGCGGGTCGGAGTGACCAGGCCGCAGCCCGGCACCAGCGAGAAGGACACGCTCTACGTTGACCGTCAGCGAACAGCCGACCGTCTCCCTCTGGACCGCGCCCACGCGCGGGACGGATCCGCTGGCGGCTTGCCTCAAGGCCCCGCGCAATCAGCCATGCGCCTGTCCCGCCCCGGACTGGCCACGACGCTTCGACCGCCCACACACACGTACCCGTCCGAGACCGATGCGGGTGGGGCCGTTCCCGGGTGGACGAGCGCCACCTGGCACCTGCATCGCGATTTCCGTTTCGCACCAAAGCTCACTGACGGCGTTACCGCAGGTCAGCGACCATGGTGAGCAACCGTCGACGAGTAGGTGGTCCCGCCCGGTTCAGGCACCGTGGACCTCCCGCCGGGCGCCGCTGCGCCGATGGATCGGGGCGCGGCGCCGGGCCGATGCCGACGCCCGCGACCTCGCCGGCCAGTGTCGTCCGACCGAGACTGGCGCCGTCGCTGATGTAACTTTCCCCGTGCCGGGCGCTGCACCCTGACTCTCATAACGCGATGTCGCTGACGCCCTCGATCGGCGGCGTCGATCAGGGACAGGAAATAGTCGGAATTTAGGTCATCACTCAGCGTGCGAATGGAGAACGGGCCAAGGTATCCCAAATCCCTGGAAACCACCCCCGTTTCGGTTGACCGTCGGCTGCAATCCTGCACGGTCCGGTAGTGCACATAACTACTGAGATAGGTTCGATGAGCAATGAGCACCATACCCAGACCAGCCCCCGAACAGACGCAAGGACTCCCTTCGGGCAGCGAACTGGTCCAGAGCGCGAAGGATCTCGTCCAACTGCTGACCACGCAGTCCGTTCAGACAGAAGCGGCCGGCAGGCTCTCCGATCGCAGCGCAGCAGTACTGCGGGAAGCCGGATTCCTGTCCCTCTTCGCACCCGCCGAATTCGGCGGCCCTGAAGTGGACATCACGACGGCTTCCGAGGCGTTCCGTCACTTGGCCCACGGGTGCGGGTCGAGCGCCTGGACGGCGATGCTGCTGTCCGGTGGTTCCTTTCTGGCGGCGTTGCTGGGCGACAGCGTTCGGCAGGAAATCTGGGGAGATGATCCACGTGCTGTCGTCTGCGGCGGCTTCGGCATGGCGCAGAGAGCCGTTCGGGTCTCGGATGGACTGCAGGTCAGTGGCCGCTGGCAGCCGCTGACCGGCGTCGACCAGGCTCAGTGGGCTCTGGTCGGTGTGCCGGTGGTGGATGCGGACGGCACCGTCACGGACCGGGGAATGGCGCTGGTTCCTGTGGCCGTCGGGACAATTGAGCGAACCTGGCGGATGGCCGGCATGCAGGGCACCGGCAGTCACACGCTCGTCATCGACTCTGCCGTTGTCCCCGATCACCACATCTTGTCGTTGAGCAAGCTCCTGAACGGCGAGTACTCCGCTCAGTTCCCAACCGGCAGCATCTATTCTGCGGCTGCCATCCCTTTTACGTCCGTGACGATGCTGGGGCCTCTGATCGGAATGGCGGAGACGGCGCTCGACGGCACGCTGGCGCGGTTGAAGGCCGGCAAGCCGATGAACGGGACGACATACACCCGCGCGGAAGACTCACCGACCATTCAACTGGCCGTGAGCGACGCGGCCACCTCCCTTGAGACGGCGAAGCTGCACACCGCGCGAGCGGTCGACGATGTCGCACGCAGTGTGGTGGCAGGCACCGTCCCGCAGCCGTCAGAGCGAGCACGCATGCGGATGGACCTGGGTACCGCCGCCAAAAAGGTACGCGATGCGGTGAGTTCGCTGCTGGACGCCTGCGGATCGAGCGGTTTCGCAGTCGAGCAGCCTCTGCAGCAGATCTGGCGCAATGTCGAAGTTGCCTCCCGGCATCAGTTGATCTCTCACGGTCTGAGCCGAGAGGTGTACGCCCGTTCCCTGTTTGGCGCGCCCACCCAGGTCACGGCCCTGTTGTAGCCCGAGCTGCCGTGCCGGCGCCTGGGGCGCAGTCCGGGGTGTCCGCCGGCACGGACCGACCGAGCCCTGTCAGGGAAACGCCAGTCGGCGAATTCAGAGGCCCCTGGCACATGAGCGCAAGTGGAGGGATCTATGTCCGAACTCACCCCCCAGCCAGGCGACTACGGCGCCATGTGGGACATGGTGACGGCGTACCGCGCGAGTCAACTGGCCTGTACAGCAGCCGCCTTGTCCCTGCCGGAGCATCTGGCGGAAGGGCCGAGGACGGCCGATGAGATCGCCAAGGCAGAGTCGGCCGATCCTGATGCGGTGTTCCGCCTACTGCGGATGTGCGCGTCGTTCGGCCTGGTCTCCGCGCGGGAGGACGGCGGGTTCGCCGGTACTGGGCTGCTGGCCACGCTGCGGGCGGACCTGCCCGGCTCCATGCGCGGCCTCGTGCTGGCGCTGAGCGCTCCGGGGCACTGGCTGGTCAGGGAACGGCTGCCCGACTCGGTCATCAGTGGCGAGCCGCAGGCGGTGCCGACGCTGGGCAGCGACGTGTGGGGCTACTACGCGGAAAAGCCCGCCGAGGCCGCGGATTTCGCGCTGGCGATGGCCGGCATGACGGCCGCCGTGGGCGACGAGGCTGCGCGACTGATCGACACGACCGGGGGTGGCTCGTGCGGTGGATGTGGGCGGCGGGAAAGGCTCTCTGCTGCGCGCCCTGACGGCCGTGAACTCCGAGTCGTCCGGGGTGGTGTGCGACCTGCCGTCGCAGGTCGAGGGGGCCCGCGCCCGTATTGACGAGCTACGGCTGCAGGACCGGCTGAGCGCCGAGGCAGAAGACTTCTTTGAAAGCGCCCCTGAGGGCGACCTGTTGCTGCTGCGCTACATCCTCCGCGAGTGGAACGACGAATCGGCCCGGCGCATTCTCACCACGTTCCGCGAGGCCCTGCGGTCGGGCGGCCAGGTGCTGGTGTTGGAGCTGACGGTCGACCAGCTCGGGGCCCCGCCATCGGCCCGTTGCAGGACGTCCACATGATGGTGATGGTCGGCGGCCGGGAGCGCACCACCGACGAGTTCGGCGAGCTCTTCGCGGCCGCCGGCCTGAAGCTGGTGTCCAGTACACCGACCAATTCCCCCATGACGATTGTGGAAGCAGTCGTGGCGGGTTGACGCACCGCGCATTCCATCGCCATGGCAGCAATCGCTTTTGGCAACGGCGAGTACTGAACAAAGGATGTTTTTCGTGAAGGTTGGATTCGCGTTGCCGCAGTTCCACAAGCAGGCATTCGAGATCGAGCGGAGTGCGGAGTTCGCCCGGGAGGTCGAGCGGGCGGGGGCTGCCAGCCTGTGGGTGGGAGACCGGAATCTCGCGGCCGTGTATCCCCGGGCCGGATACGGCGGTCGGGGCGACACCATCCCTGCCGAGTTGAACCCCGCCGCTGACCCCTTTGTCCTGCTGGGGGTGGCCGCCAGTGCCACCGAGCATGTGCTGCTGGGCAGTCACGTGCTGGTCGCTCCGCTCTATCCTCCGGTTCAGCTGGCCCGGTCGCTGACGACGATCGATCGGATCAGCGGCGGTCGTCTCCTGCCGGGTTTCGGAATCGGCTGGTCGCCCGAGGAGTTCGAGGCCGCCGGGGTCGACTTCACCAGGCGCGGAGCTCGGATGAACGAACTTCTCGACGCGCTGGAGGCGATCTGGACCACGGATCCCGCCACGTACCAGGGCGATCATCTGTCGATTCCGCTGCACCATGTGCCGCTCAAGCCGGTTCGCCGGCCCCGCCCGCCGATCTACCTGGGTGCGTTCTCGGAGCGTGCGCTGCGGAGGGTTGCCGAGCGCGCCGACGGTTGGCTCCCGGTGTGCATGGTGCCGAGTTGGCCGAACATCGACGGACTGGTCCAGCAGCGGGCGCTGATCGACGAACTGGCGCGGGCGGCGGGCCGCGCCCCGTCGGCCATAAACTGCGTGTTGCGCGTGAACATGGACTCTGGGGCGACCTCGGACGAGGTGGCCTCCGACTGTTCAAGGACTGCGGCGTGCCGCTCCCGCCAAAGATGAGTGGCCTACAGACGCCTTCATAGCTCTGACGCCTTCATAGCCCCTGAACCGGGAAGGCAGCCGCCGGAACCGTGGACACACGCCTCCGGTGGCTCCGCATGCCGTTCTCGCAGGTCAATCCGCGAATCAGACGACCGCGTGTGCCTGCCTACTGGTGATGTCGGGGCTGCGCGGCGCCCTCAATGATGCGCGCTCCGGTCGCCGCACCCTTCTTCGTCAGCATGGCGCTCACTATGAGCGACTGGACCCGGCAGTCTGCAGATCGAGTTCTGGACTTGCGGGTCCAATCTTTGACGCTCATGCTGATACACGCAGCTGATGGACCCAACAGTCCAGACGGCTCCGCTGCCCGAACCACCCCGAGCGGCCCTGTGGCGTAGAACCCGACCCGCAAGGAGAAAACCATGAACGACGTCGAGCGCCTGAGCGCGATCGAGGACCTGCGCCGTTTGATGGCGCGGTACGTCCGCTACGCCGACCACAAGCGTTGGAAGGACCTGGCCGGCCTGTTCACCCCGGACGGCACCTTCACGCCGCACAAGCCCGACGGTTCGGTGTGGCTGCGGATGAACGGCCGCGAGGAGATCGCCGCCACCATCGGCGGCAGCAACGGCCCCAACGACGTCCTCATCCACCATCTCTTCTCCGACGAGATCGACATCCAGTCGACAACCAGCGCCCGCGGCACCTGGTCGATGGAGGACATCATCACCCGCCCGGAGGACGCCGAGGTCAACTCGGACTTCCCGTTCAAGGGCATGCACGGCTACGGCCACTATCTCGCCAGCTTCGTCAAGACCGACGGCGCCTGGCACATCGCCGAACTCGAACAGACCCGCTTGCGCCTGGACTTCACCAACTGACATCAGGGTGCCCGCGCGGGCACTCACACCCCTTAATTCGCCGAGCCGAAGTAGAACCGCCTGCGCGCCTCCTGGAGCGGCGGGTCTCGCGGGTCCGACCCACAACGTCCATTCACCGATCTAGTCAAGAAAGCACTGAACTCATGACTGACACCAACGCGGTTCCCGCGCCGGAACGCTTCACCATCGACGTGCGGCAGGACGTCCTGGACGACCTCAAGAAGCGCCTGACCAACACGCGCTTCTTCGACGACCTGGCCAACGAGGAGGAGTACTACGGTGTGAGCACCGCCTACCTCAAGCCCCTGGTCGAGTTCTGGGCCGACGGCTTCGACTGGCGCGCTGCTGAGAAGCGCCTCAACGCTCACGAACAGTTCAAGGTCGAGATCGACGGCACTCCCGTCCACTTCATCCGCAAGGCGGGCAAGGGCCCCAACCCGACCCCGCTGTTGGTCCTGCACGGCTGGCCGTGGCCGGGCGAGTTCAACTATCCCCTCATCGACCCGCTCGCGGACCCCGCCGCGCACGGCGGTGACCCGGCCGACGCCTTCGACATCATCGTGCCGACCCTGCCCGGCTTCGCATGGTCCACCCCCGTGACCCGCGGCGACCTGAACTACTGGAAGATCGCCGACATCCTCCACACCCTCATGACCAAGGTGCTCGGCTACGAGAAGTACGGCTCGCTCGGCAGCGACTACGGCGCCCTGGTCAACAGCGCCCTGGGCCACAAGTACGCCGCCAGCATCATCGCCCTGCACTACGGCCACGACCTCCCGCCGGGCATGTTCCAGCAAGACCGGTACTGGGACCTCACCGGTGGTGAACCCATCCCCGCCGACGCCAGCCCGGAACTGCGCGAGAGCATCATGAAACTGCACTCCACCTACGTCTCCCACGTGGCCGTGCACATGCTGGACGCCTCGACCCTGAGCCACGGCCTGAACGACTCCCCGATCGGCATGCTCGCCTGGCTGCTACAGCGCTGGAAGAAGTGGAGCGACAAGAACGGCGACTTCGACGCTGTCTTCTCCCGCGACTTCATCCTCACCCAGGCCACCATCTTCTGGGTGACCCAGTCCATCGGCACCTCCATCCGCATGTATCGCAACGCCATCCGCCACCCCTGGACGCCGGTGCACGACCGCCAGCCGATGGTCGAGCCGCCGGCCGGCTTCACCTTCCTCCTCGGCGACGTCTACCCGCCCGGCATCACTACCGTCGAGGACCGCATCGCCGCCTTCGAACACGGCCCCACCCGCGGCCTGTTCAACCCGGTCAACGTCAACGCCCACCTCAAGGGGGGGCACTTCGTCCACTACGAGAACCCTGAGGCCGTCATCGAGGACGTCCGCGAAACCTTCCGCAAGGTGCGCTGACACCTGCGCAGAGCCCCCCGGCCCCGCCTCTAGGGCCGGGGGCGCCCAGCGATCATCAGTCCGTCGGCCCCACAGGGCGTAGTAGACCGCCATGCCTCGCACAGCACCGTGCTCGACACGGGTAAGAGCACAGCATCTCTCTGCCTGCCGGCAATGACGGACCGCATCTGCGCATCCTGCACGTGGGGCACCCGGCGAAGTTCGGGGCGTACGCCGTCCTCAGGCTAGCTCGCGCACCCGTACCGTACGCCGTCCGCGTCGCGGCACAGCCCCGTCGGGCCACCGCATCACCGGGGCCTGCTTCCGCGGAAGGGGGCCTGCTTCTGCGGAAGCAGCCGCGTTCCACACGTCTACGCGGTCGAGGTCGATGACGCACCGGTGCACTTCGTCTACGAGCACGGCAAGGGCCCGGACACGATCCCGGTCATGGTCCTGCACGGCTGGCTGTGGCCCGGCGAGTTCAGCCTCCCGATCATCGCCCCGCTGACCGACCCCTCGCCCAAGGCGGCGACGCGGCCGACTCCTTCAACGTCGTCGTGCCGAACCTGCCCGGCTTCGCCTGGTCCACACCCGTCGGCAGGGGTGCCCCGAACTGCTGGAAGACCGCCGACATCCTGCATAGGCGCATGACCGAGACGCTGGGCTACGAGAGGTACGCCGTGGCGGGCTCCGACTGCGGCTCCCTGGTCGCCAGCGAGCTCGGCCGCCCCGCCCACCGTCGCAGCCGCCGCGCAGTCTCTGGCCGCGGAAGCCGTCACCCTTCAGGCCCGCATCACAGAGCTCCGCCACAACTTCGTTCTCCTCGACCTGCAGACGCGGTCCGTCTCCGACGTCCTGCGACGACTCCGGGCCATCAAGTCCGATCAGGTGTCCCCGCCGCCGCATCTCTCTCCCGCCCCTTGAGTACCGGGGGTCTGTACAGTCCAATACCACCTGAACGACTCCGGTGCGGCGGCGCTGTTCGAGTGGTTCCAGGCCCCGGACGAAGGCGTTGTGGGCGCGGCCGCCGCGGCGGCCCCCTGTATCGAGGTCGAACCGGCAGCGTGCGCTGAAGAGTTGGCGCACCACGAGCCGCTGGCGTACGTGTCGCCGGCTAAGGGCGGCGCGTCGCGGTACTGCTTTACACGCCGGGTACCGTGGGCCACCTAAAGGGCGCGGCGTTCACTCACGCCGGGCTGCGCCACAACACCGAGGTCAACGCCGTCCACGTGCAGCAACTGACCCCCGACGACGTCATGGTGGGCTGCCTGCCGCTGTTCCACATCTTCGGCCCGACCTGCACCATGAACGGCGCGATCCGCTCCGGTGTCGCGTTGGCCCTGATCCCGCGCTTCGACCCGCAGACCGTGACGGAAGCGATCGCCCGGGTTCGCGCCACGATCTGCGAGGGCGGCCCCACCATGTACGCGACCCTCCTGCAACACCCCACACAGCCAGATGTGTCGTCCCTACGGGTGTGCGTCTCCGGCGGCGCATCGCTGCCCGTCGAGGTCCTGCACGGCTTCGAACGGCTCTTCGGTTGCATGGTGCTTGAGGGCTATGGCATGTCCGAGACCAGCCCGGTCGTGTCCTTCAACCACCCGGACCGCCCGCGCAAGCCCGGATCCGTCGGCACGCCCATCCGTGACGTCGAGGTGCGGCTGCTCGATGACCTGGGCCGGTAGGACGAGGACGGCTACCTCTGCATCGCTGACCGCAAGAAGGACCTCGTCATCCGCGGCGGCTACAACGTCTACCCGCGGTAGGTCGAGGAGGCCCCGCACGAGCACCCCGCCGTCGGGCTCGCGGCTGTCGTCGGCATCCAGCACGAACGGCTCTGAGGATGTAGGTACGGCGATCGTGCTGCGCCCCGGTGGGCAGGCGAAGCGGGAGGAACTGCGCGAGTTCGTCAAACAGAGGGTTGTCCCGTACAAGTACCCGCGGTCGGTCTGGATCGTGGACACGCTGCCCAGTGGCTCCAGCGGCAAGATCTTCAAGCTCGAGATCCCCGTGCCGGCCCACTGAGCAGCGTACCGCCGCGACCGGACGTTCAAGTCCGTTGACGAAGCGCCCTCCCCGGCGGGACGAGGGGGGCTCCATTCGTGTGTCAGCTCGGCCTTCAGCCCCTCTGCACGGCGGCGAGGATCTCCCACGCCCGATCGAGGGCCTGGTCGACGCTCTCGTCGCTGTACATGGTGTCGACCATGACGAGGCCGATGTCTGTCCGTTCCTGCACGGACTTGATGACCGTGGGTGTCGGTGATGCGGATGGTCTGCTGTAGGTGTCCGGCCGGGCCGGCGAGGTTGACCCGGTGGATCCTGCCGAGCTCGTTCCTGATGGTGAGCCAGGTGGTACTGCTACGGCGTTCGCCGACGCGGATCAGCAGCAGGTCGAGCGGTCACAGCAGCACGTGGGCGCGTATTCGATCGTCGAGGCAGTGGTAGACCGGCCGCAGGTGGAGCGTGGATTTCACCGTCCGAAAGGAACGTTCGGCTTCCAGCAGGTTCTTGCAGCCGAGCGCGACACCCTCGGCGGACAGGTCGGGGTCGGAGGTAGCGAGCCCTCGAGCTTGGCCTCGGCGGCGATCTTGACACGGTCGATGGACAGCCAGCCGGTGGAGGGGTGCTGCTTGAGCCAGCGCCCGAGACTGGAGTGGTCACGTAGGGCACACTCTAGAGCTTGACTCTGTCGGGGATCTTGGTGTCGTCTGCTCAGTCTCTCGCGGACCGCCAGGATCTCGGCCGGGGGATCCCGTGCTGGTCCAGGAAGTTTTGGAACGCGGTCGGCGGCCGGAACGAAGTTACTTCTCCGGTCGGCGGCCGTCGGCTGAGGCGCTCGATGTTTGCGGCGATGGCTGTGAACACGTGCTGTAGGTGGGCTCTCTGCTGTCCTCGGTAGCGGCAGCGGCGCATGCCGTGTCCGCGGACGAGCTCGTTGATGCTGCCGTCCACTCCGGAGCGGACGGCATAGCGGGCCTGCCATTCGAGTGTCTGTTGCTCGACGCGGACTCGAAGTTGCAGGTCACGGAGTTCTCGCGGGAGAAAGCCCACGGTTCGGGCGCTGTCGGAGGTGGTCGTGCAGCGGGTGCGGACCGGGCATGGACGACACTGGCTCTTGGTGAACCGTGCCACGACCAGAGGTGCCGCGATGGGTGAGGAGGTCGGATAGGGGTCGTGCCATCCCGCGCTGGTCTCCCCCTGCGGGCAGGTGACCTGCTGGCGGTCGAAGTCGATGTGGGAGTCCTCGCAGCCGAAGCCGTCGTTCTTGCGGTGCTGGCCGGTGGAGTTGACCGGCCGTGGACTGGTGACCGTGACCTGGTGTTCGCGGGCTGCCTGTTCCAGATGGACCAGGGAGGTGTAGTAGCCGTCGACCAGATGCTCGGCGGGCATCAACCCGCGGCGCTTCAGCCGGGTGTGGATGCCGGGCAGGGCCTTCGCGTCGCAGCCGGTGACGTCGGCGGTGGCCACATCTGTGATCACGTTGACGCCCGTCAGGATCACAGATCTCGGTGAGATGTGCGACGAACCCGTTCCAACGGGTGGCATGTCCGCGGCGTGCGTAGCGGGCTGTCGGGTCGTAGGGCGAGACGGCTGCGACGGCCGAGGGCGGCAGCCCGCCGTCCTCGGCAGTGCGCCAGCGCAAGCGGCCGGCCCCGTCGCGGTAGTAGTTCTGCACCATGATCTGCCGCAGGGCCTGGGACCCGGGGACCGGCCAGGCAACCCGCCCCATGCTCCCTGAGGTGCTCCAGCAGCCGGAGAGCGTCGCCGCCTGTGGCAAGGATCTCCGTCTTGGTTCGAGTGGGGTTCTTCCCGGACAGACCGGTCGGCCGTAGCGGCGCCCCCACTCCTCGTCGACCAGGACGGCCGCAGATGCGGAGCGGTGCCGGCCAGCTCTTCCAGCGCGGCACGGACGGCCTCAGTGACCAGATCCAGCCGAGTCAGGTCGCGGACCGCGGCCAGGACGTGGGTGGAATTCGTGCACTGAGTGGTGCGCTTGCGGACGAGACCGGCCTCCTGCAGGCGCGCGAGCGCGAGATCGAGGAGACGGTCGGCTCGGCCGCCCTCGGTGAGACGCCCCCGGAAGTCGGCCAGCACGCTGTGATGAAAGCCGGGACCGTCCAGTTCCATGGCCAGCGCGTACTTGAAATAGATGCGGCAGCGAACCGGCCGCCTGCCGGTCCGACATACCGAGCAGGAACTGCAACACGCAGGCGGTGGCCAGCTGGGCGAGCGAGCCCAGGGCGACCATCGCGCGGGTACCAGTCGGCGACGGCCTCATCACGCCACAGTCCGCCCAGGCGGTCTCTCACCCACATCGCCGTCGTGCCACCCGGGTTGCTCAATCGCGCCATCTGCACGGTCAGGAAAAAAACTTGCTCACCAGAACGGGCGTGGAGCGACAACGGGCACCCCGACAACTGCATCGGTCCTTGAACTGAGCCCAGCATGCCCGTTGATCACGCCGCCCCGCCGGGGATCCCCAAGATCCCCGACATAGTCAAGCCTCCTAGCTCACGGCCGGGTCCAGTCCTTTCCAGGCCGCTCCGGTCAAGCGCCGTGACTGCTCCCACAGTTCGGCGACGGCATGGCGATCACGCCACGCGGCCGGCACCTTCTCCCGCACGGGCCGCCCGAAGCTCCGCAGCACGCGGGGACCCCACAGTTCGCCGCCCTCGATGCGGGGGTCGAGCGTGGCGCGCACGGCAGGCCACGCCGCGCTCTCCTTGCTTTGCGCGAGAGGGAGTTTCGGCAGGGCCTTCAGGAGATCCATACGGTCGCGGGTTCGCAGCGGCGGGCGCGAGGGCGTCAGGCCGTCGAGCGCTCCGCCCGGATGGGCGATCACGCTGCGGATGGGCGAGCCCGCCACTCTAAGTCGCCGGTCCAACTCGAGCGCGAACAGCATCTGGGCCAGCTTGCTACGGGCATAGGTCCGCATGGCCCGGTAGGGCTTGTGCGATGACTGCAGATCCGCCATGTCGAGCTTCGTGAAGCGGGCGGCCACACTCCCCATCGTGACGACGCGGCTTCCCATACCGGCCGCCAGGAGCGGCAGGATCCGTTCGACCAGGGCGAAATTGCCGAGGTGGTTGGTGGCGAAGACGAGTTCGTTGCCGTCTTCGGTGATCGAGTACTGCTCCTGCGCCAGCACTCCGGCGTTGAGCACCACTGCGTCGATGGTGGTCAGTGCGCCGAGACGGCCCACGATACCCGCCACCGATTCCAGTTTCGACAGGTCGAGTAGCACATTGTCGACGCGGGCCTGCGGCACCCGGCGCTGGATCGCTTCGATGGCAAGGCGCGCTGTGTCGACGTTACGGGAAGCGATGATGACATGTGCTCCGGTCGCAGCGAGCTGCTCGCTGACGAAGTATCCGATCCCCGCGTTTCCGCCGGTTACCAGGTAGGTGCGCGCTGGATCGCGGGGAAGGCGGTGCACGTCCCACGCGGTCTTGCTGCCGGACATGGCGACCTTCGCTTTCGGTTGCGGTCGGCGGCAAGGTTCGCCGCCGAGCCATTCTGGACTCTCACGTCCAAAAGTGTGACACTCTTTATTTGGACCTTCAAGTCCAAATGACACACAAGGCAGGAGCAGGCACACGCTGCACCGAATTCACGATCAGTTCTCACGGAGGGTGACCATCAATCCACGGTAGGTAGATCCGCTCGTGTCCGCCGAAGACAGGCATCTCGGTCATCTGCCGGGCGAACGCCTCGAACCGATCGTCGACCCGGCCACCGACGGCGTTGAGTAGTTTCTGAATCGAAGGGTTCAGTTGGTCCGCGAGGGCCGCCATCTGGCGGGTGCTCTCACCCCACACTGTCGCGAACCTCGTCACCGATGGGCCAATCCTGACCTACCACCAGCTTTTGTGCGGACTCGGCGCCGTCGCCGACCGGACCGTGCAGCTTCCGCGCCGCCTGCGTCGTGTCGCCCGCGGCCGCCGTCCGCACCCCGGTCCTCGCGTTGATGGAGGAGGTCGGTGTACTGGCTGACTCCCTTCATGAGGGAGGGGCCAGGGGCCCCAGGCGCCGGGATCGCGCGGACTGACCGGACGGGACGGCGCCGAAGAAGTGGCGGTAAAGGCCGCCTGCATACTCCAGCGCCTCGGCGGCCTTTCTGGCGGCGCTCGCCAGGTATGGCAGGTCGGCCATGACCGCGTCGGTGTCGACGGACCTCCTTCTGCCCAGGTGAAACCCATACAGTTCACTGACTCCACCCGTTGAGTTGGGCGGCGTCGGCCGGCGGCTGTCCGGTATCCGCCCGCCGTGCGGGGTCCGTGGGGAGCCAGCGGGGACTACCCGGTGGGCAGGGCGCTTCGACCTCATCGCCACCAAGCCCGGTCGAAATCGTCCCGTTCGAACCCGATGGTCTTCCCCGACGGCTCGCGCCCGTGCCCGGGCTGCGCTTCCAGCTGCACGCGAGGCCCATCGCGATCGCGGGCTCCCTGTAGCCCAACAGCCGCTGCTCCCAGCGGTTTCGGGCGTCATCGGACGCCCATTCGGCCACGTCGACGGAACAGGACGGTCAATCCGGGTCCCCTACGGATTGCTCTGCCTATCCCAGGTGGAGTCAGCGTCGGATCGCGACAGCCACCGCGTCAATGGCTGGTGAGCCCGAATAGGAGCAGGTCCGCCAGGCGGTGCCATGCCCGAGCTCGTGCGGGCTCCACTGACACTCCATGATGAGCACGAATCCGCCCAGGGCCAGGGCGCCCCTCCTCGACATCGAGGCCGCCGCGAAGGTCTCTGGTCGCTTCCCGACGCCGACGAGCATCCCCAGCGCAGCGTTGATCTTGGTACGGGTGCAACTTGGGGTCAATGGCAACGCTGAGACGGCACGGCGGCGCCATCACCGACTGGTGGCTCAGCCGGTGTTCATCACTCCGCAGCCGAGTGCTGGCCTACGTGACTCTGAGTGAGGAAATTCCCCTGTTCCACCAATGTCACGAAGTTGCTGGCCGCGAGAGCGGCACAAGCCCGCAGGGCCGCGGGGGTGGGAGCCGCGGCACTGAAGATGAGGTCCTCGAAAAGGTCGACATGGAGGAATCCGACCATGACCCGGGCCCCCCAGGAAACATCCGGTAATTTGGTGCGGAGTTCGTCGGGCCACTCGTCGACGCATTCGGTGAAGAACCCTTCACGGGCCGCCCCGATCTTCGCCTTGTACAGGCCGTACAGCCCCTTCACCCGGTAGGAGTCCCGCACTATGATGCGGAAGAGTGCTCTGTGTTCCGGGCTGTGGATATGGCGCAGATAGACCGCGCCGAGCTCGGTCAGGGATTCCTGCGGGGGTTTGCCGACCCAGGGCCGGTCACTGAAGTCGCCGTTCCTGGCGATCAGGTCGCGGATCACGGCAATGAACAGATCAGTCTTACTGCGAAAATGTCGGTACAGCGTGGCGATCGACACCCCGGCGTCGGCGGCGATCCTGTTCACCGAGCTGCCGCTGTAGCCGTCTGCCAGGAATGCCCTGAGCCCGGCCTTGAGGAGCGCGGCCCGCTTGCTCGGCTGCAGGCCGGCCCTGAGTCCTTCTAACGCCTCGTCGTCATGCATCGATTGTTCTCCCCAGCGCGGTCACAGCTCACTTGCCGGCGGACAGGGCTCGGTCGAGTTGGCTCCGGGACGTAATCCCGAGCTTGGCGAACACCTTGCGGAGGTGGTACTGGACGGTGCGGGGACTGAGAAAGAGCCGGGTGGCGATCTCGGGATTGGAGAGGCCGTCGCGAGCGAGCTGGGCGATCTGGGCCTCCTGAGCGGTCAGATCGGAGTGCGCGGTGGGAACGGGGTGGGAACCGGACACCCCGCCGGCAGCCTTCAGTTCACCCTCGGCGCGCCGGGCGAAGGCCTGGGCGCCCATGGCCGCGAACATCTCGTGCGCGGTGCACAGATGGATGCGTGCCTCGCCGGGCCGGCGTTCGCGGCGCAGCCATTCGCCGAACACCAGGTGGGCGCGTGCGAGTTCGATGCGCAGCCGGGTCCCTCCCAGGTGACTGATCGCGGCGCGGTAGAGCTGCTCCGCCTCCTTGCCGTCGCTGAGCATCGCCTGGGAGCGCGCGCCGATCCCCAGCGCCGCCGGGGTGCCGCTGGCCTGGGTCATCGCGACAAGCTTCTGATGGACCTCGGTGGCCGTTTCCCGCGTCCCGCTGCGTACGGCGGCCTCCACCAGTTCGACGGCCGGCCAGATCAGGGTGCCGGGATCCTGATGGTAGGCGGTGGCGTCCTGGGCGGCGGCCAGCGCCTCGTGGTAGTTGCCGAGGCTGTTGTGCAGCAGGGCGTGGGCCCACTCCCCGAAGGTGATCCCGTTGCCCTCCCCGCGCCGCGCCGCGTCAGCTCTGGCCGTCCTGAGCAGCTTCGCGAATTCGGCCTCATCGCCGCGGAAGGCGGCCACGCCCAGTTCGCTGTAGGCCACCATGCCGCTGCCGGTCGCCGAGATGACTGCCCGGGCCTCGTCGTTGAGCCGGCTTGCCTGGGCCAGGTCGCCGTTGAACAGCAGCATGAAGATGCGCGAGGTGAGAGCGAGGGGGAGCTCGCTGAGGGCGCCACTCTGCCGGGCCAGCTGCAGGTGCCGGGCGGACAGCGCGTCCCAGCAGTTGTCCTCCCACAACCGCATGGCCGTGGTGGTCGCCATCCATAGCAGGCGCAGTTCCTCGTCGGCGGGCATGCCGGCGTCGAACGATGCGAGCGCCTTGCGGAGTGTCGGCAGCCCCGCTGCATATCCGGTGGCATAGGCCGCCGCCGTTCCGTCGAGGAGCAGGTCGGACGCGCTCGGCTCGTGCTGCGGTGGCGGCGCGTGGGTGGCCGCGCGGGCGACGTCCACCATGCTCCCTCCGGGAGGCGCGTTGCGGCCGGCGAAGCCCGCAGCGGCCAGTGCGTCGAGGTAGGTGGCCCGGGACAGGAGAGGATCGACATGCCGCAGCCGCTGGGCAGCCGCCAGCAGCAGGGACGGGGCGTCGCTGCCGCGGCTGGCGGCGAAGGCAAGCTGAGCCCGAATCAGGTCCGCCCTGGCCCGCTGGTGGTCGCTGAGCTGCCCGGTACCGAAGGTCGCCAGCAGGTCGGCCGCCATATCGAAGTATCCGGCCTGCACCTCGGCGTGCGCGGCGGCGAGCAGCCGGTCGGCCCGGTGCGGCCCGTCCATCGTCAGTTCGGCCGCCCGCCGCAGGAACGCTGCCGCGGCCGACAGCCCGCCACGCGCCTGCGCGCGGCCTGCGGAGGCTTCGAGTTCGGCGGCGACGTCCTCGTCCGGCTCCTCCGTGGCCTGCGCCTGGTGCCATGCGTGCCGGTCCGGATCGAGCAGCGCGTCGGTGGACTCCGCCAGAGCGCGGTGTACCCTCCGTCGCTGTTCGGCCGGTGCCGTCTGGTAGACCGTGGACCGGATCAGAGGGTGCCGGAAGCGCGTGCGAAGCCCGAAGTCGACCAGTCCCGCGTCGCTCGCGCACGCTGCGGCGCCCGCAGGTATGCCGAGCTCTCCGGCTGCCCGCCGCACCAGTGCCATGTCTCCTGACGGGTCGGCGGCCGCGACCAGCAGCAGCAGTCGGCTGTCCGCCGGCAGTACCGTGATCTGCTGGTGGAAGTTCTCCTCGATGCAGCGCCAGCGCGGCAGGGCACCGGCCAGGCCGAATCCGCCGGCCAGCTTCTGCGACGTGAGTCCGCGCGCCAACTCCAGCAGGGCCAGCGGAATTCCGTGTGCCTCGGCGACGATCTGGTCGCGGACATGTGCGTCGATGGGCCGAGACAGAGTCCGTTCCAGCAGTGTGCGGGCATCGGCGTCGGGCAGCTCGCGGACCGCAAGCTCAGGCAGCCCCACCAGGTCGGCCGACAGTGTCCGAGTCGCGAGGACCATGGCCACCGATTCCGTCCCGAGGCGGCGGGCGACGAACGCCAGCACGCGCGCCGAGGCGCGGTCGAGCCACTGGTAGTCGTCCACCACGCAGATCAGCGGCTGCTGCTCGGCGGCCTGGGAGAGCAGGCTCAGCACCGCCAGGGCGACGAGGAACCGGTCGGGAGCCGACCCGGCGCTGAGTCCGAAGGTGATCCGCAGCGCGTCGCGCTGCGGTGCCGGCAGTCCGTCGAGCAGGTTCAGCATCGGTGCGCACAGCTGGTGCAGCCCGGCGAACGGCAGCTCCATCTCCGATTCCACGCCTGTCGCCCGGGCCACCCGGCAGCCCTCCGACCGGCCGGTCAGATGCTCCAGCAGCGCCGTCTTGCCCACGCCTGGCGGACCATACGCCACCAGTACCCGGCTCTCCCCGCCATGAACCGCCCTGATCAGCTCGTCGAGTGCCGAGCGCTCGGCATGGCGGCCCGTCAGCTCCGCTGTGCGCCACAATCTCGGCAGATCCATAAGGGAGTTCACTTCGCGACTGTAGCGCCGTGCCCTGGCGCCTGCCCCATCCCGAGGTAAAGGTTCACCGCTCGCAGGGCTGTCGGCTCCACGCGGCCCGGCCATGGGCCGCGTGGAGCCGGTCGTGGATTCCCTCACCTGACCTTGTCCAGGGCCTGCTGGATGAACTGCGCGGCCCGCACCGGCTGGGCGACGAACGCCGTGTGGGACCCGTCGATCTCTTCCACCGTCGAAACCATTCGCTCGGCCATGAACCGCTGTGTCTCGGGGGTGATGGCGTTGTCGTGCCGCGCGAGCTGGTACCAGGAGGGGATTGTCTTCCAGCCGGCCCCGGTGGCGTTCTCAGTGAAGGCGGCTGCCGCGAGGGGCCGCTGGGTCGCGCACATGGTCTGCGCCACGTCGACGGAGACGTCGGCGCAGAACGTCTCGCGGAAGCGGTCGGCGGCGATGAACAGGTCGGGGCCGCCCACCGCACCGGGAGCCTCGTACGACGTCGGCCGTACCGTGCCGGCCAGCAGGGACGGCGGGAACGGGGCCTGGACGGAGGCGCAGCTCTCGCCGACGTCCAGGCTGAAGGCGGCGAGATAGACCAGTGCGACGACGTTGTCCAGGCCGGCCGACGCCTGCCCGATGACCGCGCCACCGTAGGAGTGGCCCACCAGGACGACGGGCCCGTCGACCGCGCCCACCACCGCACGCACCGTTTCCGCGTCACCGGCGAGCCCACGCAGCGGATTCGCCGGTGCCACGACACGGACACCCGACGCGGTCAGCTCCCGCACGACGCCCGCATAACCGGACGCGTCGGCAAACGCGCCGTGCACCAACACCACCGTGGGCTGGTTCGATACAGACACTCCAGACAACGCTGTGCTCCCTTTCTTGCGAACTCATGGAGGTGAATCACGACTGCTCTGCCACACACAGGCGGCCGAGCCGGTCCGGGCCGGGCCCTCCGCCCGTGGAAGCGGGCTGAAGACCCGGATCCGGGCTCAGTGAACGGTGGCCTTGGCGGCCTGTTCGATCAGCCGGGTCGTCGGGCCGGGATCCGTGAACATGATCAGGTGCGGGCCGTTGACCTCGACCGTGTGGGCGTGGGCCCGCGCGGCCATGAATTGCTCCAGGTCCGGTGCGATCGCGTGGTCCTGCTTGGCGACCATGTACCAGGACGGGACCGTCTTCCACGCCGGGGTGCCGGAGGTCTCGGTCACGGAGTCCAGGCTCAGCGGTCGCTGCTCGGCGGCGAACGCCTGCGCCTGACGGGCCGGCAGTTCGTCGTCGAGGAACACGTTGCTGTACTGGGCCGGGTCGATGGTCAGCTCCGTCCCGGAGCTGCCGTCGGATTTCGGGAACGTGGTCGGCAGGGCCGGTACCGGCGGGATGGGGTGCGCGACCTGCTTGCTGTTGAGCGTCGCCAGCGAGTCGCCGGCTTCCGGCGCGAACGCGGCGATGTACACCAGCGCCTTCACGTTGGGGTTCTCCTTCACCGCATTGGTGATGACGGCCCCTCCGTAGGAGTGTCCGACCAGGATGATCGGGCCCTTGATCTGCGCCAGCACGCTGTTGATGTACTGCGCGTCGGAGTCCAGGCCCCGTAGCGGGTTCGGCGGGGCGTCCACGGTGTAGCCGTCCTTCTGCAGCCGCTCGACGACCGGGGTCCACCCCGACGCGTCCGCCCATGCACCGTGCACCAGCACGACGGTGGGCTTCGCAGCGGCCGGCGCCGGCTGCGCACCCGCGCTGGGGCTCAGTGCGAGAAACGACAAGGCCGTGGATCCGGCCACTGCGGCAACTATTCCGCCGATGCGGATGATGCGTCTCATTGAGGGTTGCTCCATATTACTGAGTGAGTTGTACACGTTGATCACTCACGCGGCCCATCCGGTCAACCACCCCGGCCCAGCACTTTCGGGCAACGGCGCGGGCCGAACACGAACGCAAGCCCCTGCAGGCTTCTCTCCAGCCTTTCTCCGGTCGGGAGACAGCTCGTCAGTCCGCACGCGGAAGGATTGCCATCACGCCCACCGACAAAAGCACTTGCTTTCGCGTCGGGCACAGTTTGGAATGATTCGGCGCCTGCGGCATCCGCCAGTGGCTGGCCGTCCGGCCTGGTAAGGCGGGCGGCCCGGGCCGGATCTACCGCGAGTGGTGCTCCGCGGGGAACCCGGTCGGGAGCGCTCAGTGGACGGTTGCGGCAGAGGCCTGCTCGATGAGGTTCGTAACCGGCCGCGCGTCGGAGTCCAGGCCGCACAGCGGGTTCGGCGGGGCCTTGACGGTGTAGCCCCGCTTCTCCAGTTCCTCGGCGACCGGGGTCCAGCCCGAGGCGTCGGCCCAGGCGCCGTGTACCAGCACGACGGTGGGCTTCGCGGCGACGGAGGCACTCGCGTGCACGGCCGTGACGGCGTCGACCGCCCCGTGCTGGACACCGGCGCCCGCGCTGGAGGCAAACCCCAGTACCGACCAGGCCGGTGATCCAGATCTTGCGCTTCATGAACGCGCTCCAATGTTCCGGATGACGGTGCTGGTGTTCTTCCTTCTGGGGCCGGTGGTCGGGCCGGTGGGGTGAGCCTCGGACGGGCGGGAGGGGACTGGGTTTGAGGGTAAGGACGTTGCCCTGCTGCTGAGTTGATACGAGGTCAGCGGGCGGAGAGCAGGCCGCCGTCTACGGGAAGGACGGCACCGTGGATGTGCGAGGCCTGGTCGCTGAGCAGGAAGACCACGGCGGCGGCGACTTCGTCACCGGTTCCGGGGCGCTGGTCAGGGACGTCGGCGGTCAGTTCGCGCAGGAGGTCGTGGAAGTGCGCGTTGGCCGGGGTCATGGTCGGTCCAGGGGCGACCGCGTTGACGCGGATGTTCTGGCTTGCCAGTTCAGCGGCCCAGGATGCGGTGAGGGAGTGCAGTGCCGCCTTGGTCGCTCCGTAGAAGGCGGCGATCGCCATGCCGATCACACCGTTGACCGAGCCCAGGTTGACGATGGCACCGCCGCCGGCCTTCAGCATTCCGGGGACAACGGCCTTGGTGAGCAGGGCCGGCGCCTTGACGTTCACGGCCAGGGCCTGGTCGGCGAGGGCCTCGTCGACTTCGAGGAGGGACTGTGCGGGGATGACCTGGGCGGCGTTGTTGACCAGCAGGTCGATGGCGCCTCCGGCGGCCTGGGCAGCCTCGTCGGCGAGACCTTCGATGGCGGACGCGCCGTCGGCCAGATCGGCTGCCACGAAGTGCGCGGTTCCGCCTTCCGCGGTGATGGCGGCTACGGCGGCGGCGCCTTCGATCCGGTTGCGTCCGGAGACGACGACGGTGGCGCCTTCGCGGGCGAGCGCCTCGGCGACAGAGCGGCCGATCCCGGAGGTGGAGCCGGTGACCAGGGCACGGCGGCCGGCCAGGCGCTGGGGGGTGTGGGTGTTTTCGGACATGGGATCCTCTTCTAGATCGGTGAGGGGATGAGGGATGCGGTACTCGCGACGGACCGCAGCAAGGCGGTGCCGGTGACGGCCTCCCAGGCAACGATCGTGTAGACCGCGACGCGCTCGGGAACGCCGCCGGCTGCGACGTAGAGCGCATGGTCGGCCTGGAGCACCGCGAACGCGGCAAGACCGACGACGCCGAGGGTGATGCCCAGCGCCTGGTGCCACCTGGCGACGCCGAGCCGACGGCCCGCGACGGTGCTGACAAGCAGGACCACGTTGCCGCCGACGATGGCGCCGATCGCACCGATGCTGTGGGCGATGATCACGCCGTTGGTCAGCGCGGCGGCGGACTCGGGGAACAGGCCCACTGTGATCACGCCGATGCCGTGGATGAGCGCGAGGACGAGGAGAGCTGTGGCCACCCGACCGGTCAACGACCTGTACAGCAGCGCCGTCGCGCCGATGAACAGGATCCCCTGAACGATGAACGCGGTGTCCATCACCAGGTGCAGGGGCGAGTCGATGGTCCGGCCGTCGAAGACGTCCCCCCGGACCGGGTTGCCCAGGTCGGAGATGAAGTTGACGGCATAGCTGTAGCGCGGGTGGCGCCACGCGACTGCCGCCACGGCTTCGAGGGCGAGGTACTGCACGGCAGCGATCAGCAGAAACAATCCGGCCGTGGCGTGCAGTCGCGAGTCAGGCTTTTGGACTCTCACGCCCAAAACTGTTGCGCTATTTTTTTGGACTGTCAAGTCCAAACAGTAAGCTTGGGGCATGAACACGGCGAAGGGTAAGGCGACCAAGGCCCGGATCCTGGAGGCAGCCGCCGACCTGCTGGTGGCGGGGGGCGCCGAACGGCTCAACCTCGACGAGGTGATGCGTGCCACCAAGACCAGCAAGGGTCAGCTGTTCTACTACTTCCCAGGCGGCAAGGACGAGGTGCGGCGGGCCGCCACAGAGCGGCAGGTGCAGCGCCTCGTCGAGCTCGCCGCCCAGGTCGAACTGGCCACCTGGGAGGACTGGGAGAACTGGATCGGGCAGATCATCCGCCGACACGAGCAGCAGTCACAGGACGACGCCTGCGAGGTGGCAGCCCTCGCCGGGCGCGCCATCGACACCGACCAGCAGGCCCGCGCCGTCATCGGTCAGGCATTCGCGCACTGGGATCAGCGCCTGCGGGATCAGCTGCGCGCGATGCAGCGATCCGGCCTCATCAAGGCTGACACCCCCGTCGAGCAGTTGTCGTCCCTGATGCTGGCCGCGCTGGAGGGCGGAGCCGTGATCGACAAGGCCACCGGTTCCACCCAGCACCTGCGCCACGCCTTGGACCAGGCGCTCGTCCTGCTCCGCAGCTACGCGGCCTGACCCCTCGCTTCAGGTCGCCACCCGCCATCCCGGCGCGCATACGGGTATTCGGAGGGATCCGGCTCCATCCGCCCTGATCCCTTGGGAGACCGAACACCGTACGGCGTTCGACCCCGGCCACTTGCCCGCTGTACGCGCGGCCGTCTTACCCGTGGTCACCCGCAGAGTGAGGTCCTTGATCTCCTCGCGGGCCCGCTCGGCCAGGATAGCGAAGACGATGCGTGTGCCCTGTTGGCTGGAATCCAGGTTCTCCTGGAGGACGTAGGGGCGAGCCCTGCGCCGGTCGAACTCGTCGATTCGGGGCAGTGAAGGGATACGACGGGGATCCGTTGCTCGCACCGGAACTGCCGCCGGTGCCGCTGAAACCGCGGGGCCGGGTGCGCTGAGCCGGCTCTTTCAGCCTGAAATTGCGGTGGTTGACCCGCCGTCTCCGGGGAAGCAACCGGCGGTTCACCGCGTCCGGGGCGCGGCTGTGTCAGTCGGGAGAACTCGCCGGCAGCCACGGTTCGTGCCACGGATATCCGGCGACGATCTTGCTCGCGCCCGCCGGTCCCCAGGTCCCCTGCCGGTAGCGTTCGGGGGCGTTGGGCGACTCCAGCAGTGGCTGGACGATTCGCCAGGTCTCCTCCACCGAGTCCTCCCGGGTGAACAGGCTCGCGTTGCCTTCCATTGCATCACTGAGCAGGCGCTCGTACGGCTCGGGTGCCTCACCGAGCGCGTCCGCGAAGAGGAGGTCGAGGTCGACCAGCTGCGTGTCCTGCTTGCCCGGCTGCTTGGCCTGGATGCGGAAGTTCACGCCAGGGCTCGGATCGATCCGCAGGATCCACTGGTCGGGCTCGGGTGTGAACTGCTCCGCGAACGCAAGCCGCGGTGGGCGCTTGAACACGATCCGGATCTCGGTCACCCGCTCGGGGAGCGACTTGCCGGCGCGGATGAAGAACGGCACCCCGGACCAGCGCCAGTTCTCGACCTCCAGCCGCAACGCGGCGAAGGTCTCGGTGCGCGAGTGCGGCTGCACGCCGGGGACCTGCAGGTACCCCTCATACTGCCCACGGACGTAGTGGGCCGGGTCGGCGTCGGGGATCGCCCGGAACACATCGACCCGGCGGTCCCGGAGCGCGTCCGCGTCGGCGGCCGACGGCGGCTCGGACGCCACCAGCGCGAGCAGTTGCAGCAGATGGTTCTGCACGACGTCACGGAGCGCGCCGACCGGGTCGTAGAAATGGCCGCGGCCCTCGACCCCGAAGTTCTCGGCCATGGTGATCTGCACGCAGGAGATGTGGTCGCGGTTCCACACCGGCTCGAACACCGAGTTGGCGAACCGCAGGAACAGGATGTCCATCGCCGGCTCTTTGCCGAGGAAGTGGTCGATCCTCAGCAGTTGATCCTCATCGAGGAGCTGGCGCAGCATGGCGTTGAGGGCGCGCGCGGACGCGAGGTCATGCCCGAATGGTTTCTCCACCACAACCCGGGCGCCCTTGGTCAGCCCGACGCCTGCCAGGCCCTCGACCACCCGGGCGAACAGCGACGGCGGGATCTCCAGATAGAAGACCGGGTGCCGCTTGCCGTCGACCGCCTGGGCGAGGCGATGGAACGTCTCCGGGTCGGCGTAATCGCCCTGCACATAGCTGAGTCGGGCGGCGAACCGGGCCAGAACGCTTTCGTCCAGCGGCTCGCCCGCTGCCTTGATCGCCGCGCGGGCGTGGTCACGCAGCCCGTCGTCCGACCAGCCCTCGCGCGCCACTCCGACGATCGGGCAGTTCAGCAGCTTGCGCCGCTCAAGCCGATAGAGCGAACGGAACGTCATCTTACGAGCGAGGTCGCCGCTGATCCCGAAAATGACCAGCACGTCCGCGGGAACCTTCGACGAGTTCGAAGCCACCTCATCCTCCTTACGGAGCCGGCACGGCAATAGGATCGGGCATCATGGTCCTGCCGGCGGCTGGGTGCCGACGCGAGCAGGACCCTGGCCGGCCGCCGCCGCGTCCGTGAGGAGGAGCGACGCCGCCGCCTCGACCCGGCCGGCGGGAATCGACCGGTCCCCCGCCACGAGCCTCGAGAGCGGTTCGCGCTTGTCCGCTCCGGTGATGAGCCAGAGCACCTGCTGGGCGCGAGCCAGCGCGGGATAGGTGAGTGTCATGCGCTGGTGGCCCATGTAGGGCGCCGTCAAGGCCACTGGCCGGTCCGAGACTTCGAGCACCGGGTCCCCTGGCACCAGCGAGGCGGTGTGCCCGTCCGGGCCGAGGCCCAGGTGAACGAGGTCGAATCGCTCGGGCAGCGACCGCCCGTAGGCGGCGGCCGCCGCGTCGAGGTCGGCGTCGTTCACGGGCATCGCGATGACCTCGGCCGGGGCCGCACCGAGGCTCTCCCGCAGGTGGGTGAGGTTACGGTCCGGGTCGCCGTCGGGTGCGACCCGCTCGTCGACCTGGAACACCGCCACGTGCTTCCAGGGAACGTCCTCATGTGCGAGGCGCGCGAACATCGCCCAGGGTGTGTGCCCCCCGCTGACGGCGAACGTGAAGCGGCCGTGGGCTTGCACGCAGGCCCGGGCCAGCTGCGCCACGAACGCCGCCGCGGTGCCGGCGACCGCATCGGGGTCGGCGACGACCTCGAGTTCGTGATGCACAGCGGTCAGCCCTTCTTTTCGGCGTGCCCGCCGAACTCGGAGCGCATCGCCGAGAGGATCTTGTCGGTGAACTCCCCGGCCTGCCTGGACTCGAAGCGTTCGTAGAGCGAGGTGGTGATGACCGGTACCGGGACGCCTTCGTCCACCGCGGCAAGGACGGTCCAGCGGCCTTCCCCGGAGTCGGAGACCCGTCCGGTGAAGGCGTCGAGAGAGGGCGACTTGGCGAAGGCGTCGGCTATCAGGTCGACCAGCCACGAGCCGACGACCGAGCCGCGCCGCCAGACCTCGGCCACCTCGGCGACGTCGATGTCGTACTGGTAGGCCCACGGATCGCGCAGCGGCGTCGTCTCCGCGTCGACCTCTTGCCGGCTTTTGCCGGCGTTCGCGCGCTTGATGATTCCGAGTCCCTCGGCGATCGCGGCCATCATCCCGTACTCGACCCCGTTGTGGACCATCTTCACGAAGTGCCCGGCGCCGTTCGGTCCGCAGTGCAGGTACCCGAGCGGTGCGGTGCCGTCGGTCCGGGTCCGGCTCGGCGTCGGCTCGGCGCTGCCCTCGCCGGGAGCGATCGTCTTGAAGATCGGGTCGAGATGGGCCACGACGTCGTCCTCGCCGCCGATCATCAGGCAGTAGCCGCGCTCCAGCCCCCAGACCCCACCGCTGGTCCCGCAGTCGACATAGTGCAGCGACTTGTCCGCAAGACGCTTGGCGCGCGTGATGTCGTCGCGGTAGTAGGAATTGCCGCCGTCGATGAGGATGTCGCCGGGATCCAGCAACGGCTCCAGCTGGTCGAGGATGGAGTCGACGATCGCAGCCGGAAGCATGAGCCATACGGCCCGTGGCTGGTCCAGTTTCGCAACGAGATCGCGGAGTGACTCTGCGCCCGTCGCACCCTCGCCCGCCAGTTCGGCGACGGCGGCCGCGTTGACGTCGGACACGACGCAATGGTGGCCGTCTCGCATCAGCCGACGCACCAGGTTCGCCCCCATCCGGCCGAGCCCGATCATCCCGAGTTGCATGGGCTTGTCTGTCGCCATGTGGTGCCTCCTGGTTCTTGAGCGTGCGGTAGTGCCGGATCAGCGCGTTCGTGGACGAGTCGTGGCCGAACTCGGGCTCGGTCGCGTTGACCGTGAACGGCGCCGCCGGACCGTGGACGTACAGCGTGTCGGAGGCGGCCGGGTCTCCGGTCGCTGGAAGCGCTGCGAGCCCATCACTTCGCGGTACGTCCGGTACGCGGCGAGGGTGGCGGTGAGGCCGGCCGGTGGGGCGTTCACGCCCGCTCCCTACCGGCGGCCACGCACTCGCGGGCAACCTGGGTGACCTTCTCGGGAGTGAAGCCGAATTTGGTCAGCAGCATCTTGAGCGGCGCCGATGCCCCGAACGTGTGCATACCGACGACCGCGCCGCCGTCACCGACGTAACGGTCCCAGCCGAGAGTCGCCGCCTGCTCGATGGCGACCCGGGCCCTGACCCCGGGCGGGATGACCGAGTCGCGGTATTCCTTGGGCTGGCGGTCGAACAACTCCCAGCAGGGCATGCTGACGACGCGAGCCGCGAGGCCCTCGGCGGCGAGCTCGTCACGCGCCGCGAGCGCGAGTTGCACCTCCGACCCGGTGGCGAGCAGGACGACATCGGGCTTGCCGTCCGCCGCGTCGACCAGAACATAGGCCCCCCTGGCCACCCCGGATGCGGCTCCCATCCCGGAGCGGTCGAGGGTCGGCAGTGCCTGACGGGAAAGGACCAGCACCGCCGGCTCGTGCCGGAGCGCGGCGACGACCCGCCAGGTCTCGACGACCTCGTTCGCGTCGGCCGGGCGGAACACCAGGAGCCCCGGCATCGCGCGCAGCGACGCGAGCTGCTCGACCGGCTGGTGGGTGGGACCGTCCTCGCCGACCCCGATCGAGTCGTGGGTGAAGATGTGCACGACCGGGATCTCCATCAGCGCCGAAAGCCGGATCGCGCCGCGTGCGTAGTCCGAGAAGATCAGGAACCCCGACCAGTACGAGCGCAGCTTGGCCAGTGCCATCCCGTTCGTGACCGCGGCGGCGGCGTGCTCGCGGATCCCGAAGTGGAGGTTGCGCCCCGAGCGGTCATCGGCCTGGAAGTCGCCGGCGCCGGAGAACGTGAGGTTGGTCTTGGTCGACGGCGAAAGGTCCGCCGACCCGCCGAGCAGCCACGGCACGGCTTGGGCAAGCGCGTTGAGCACCTGGCCGCTGGAGTCACGGCTGGCGATGCCTTTGGGGTCGGGCGGGAAGGTCGGCAGCGCCGACTCCCAGCCCTCCGGCAGCTCACGCCGCTGGATACGCCCCAACTCGTCGGCGAGCTCGAGATAGTTGGTTCGGTAGGCCTCCATTCGGGCTTCCCAACTCGTCCGGGCTTCGCGACCGCGCGCGCCGACTCCTGCGGCGAAGTGCTCGTACACGCCGTCGGGAACGAAGAAGTCCTTGTCCTCCGGCATCCCGAAGAACCGCTTGGTCGCCTTGACGCCCTCCACGCCGAACGGCGCGCCGTGCGCCTTCGCGGTGTCCTCGACCGGTGACCCGTAACCGATGTGGCTGTGCACCACGATGAGCGTCGGGCGCTCGTTCTCGGCCTTGAAGGTGTGCAGCGCGCGGGCCACGGCATCGAGGTCGTTGGCGTCGGCCACGGTGGTGACGTTCCACCCGTAGCCGATGAACCGGGCCGCCACGTCCTCGGTGAACGCGATGTCGGTGTGGCCCTCGATCGTCACGCGGTTGGAGTCGTAGATCCAGCAGAGGTTCGACAGCCGCTGGTGGGCCGCGAGCGAGGCAGCCTCCGAGGAGACACCCTCCATCATGCAGCCGTCGCCGGCCATCGCGTACACGTCGAAGTCGAAGACAGTGAAGTCGTGGCGGTTGTACCGGGCGGCGAGCCACTGCCCGGCGATCGCCATCCCGACCGAGGTCGCAACGCCCTGGCCGAGCGGCCCGGTCGTGGCCTCCACGCCGCTGGTCCACCGGTACTCCGGGTGCCCGGGGCAGCGCGAGCCGAGCTGGCGGAACGTCCTGAGGTCGTCGAGGGTCACGGAGGGTCGGCCGAGTACCTCGTAGTCGGGGTCGACGGCCTGCACGCCGGTGAGGTGGAACAGCGACCAGAGCAACGCGGAGGCGTGTCCTTCCGACAGCACGAAGCGGTCGCGGTTGGGCCAGATCGGGTCGGCCGGATCGAAGCGCAGGAAGTGTTGCCAGAGCGTGTACGCGACCGGGGCGATTCCCATCGGTGTCCCCGGATGGCCGGAGTCGGCCGCCTGGATGGCGTCCATGCACAGAGTGCGGATCGTGTTGACGGAAAGGGTTTCCAGGTTGTTGCTGCTCAATGCGAGCCTCCCTGAAGGTGCTCCCCTGCGCTCATGACGAATGCGGCAGACTAGGGTTGAGCCTTCCTGGCCGGGGCGAAGAGCGCCGCGCCGACAATGCCCGCATCGTTCAACAGCTGCGCCGGCACGATCTCGGTCCTGAGCTCGATGTACGGCAGGAACTTGTCGGCCTTCTTGCTGACGCCACCGCCGATGACGATCAGGTCGGGCCACAGCAGCCGCTGGACGAGGTCGAGATACTTCTCCAGACGGTGCGCCCATTTCTTCCAGGACAGCTCGTCGTGCTCGCGCACCGACTCCGCGGCCCAGTCCTCGGCTTCCTCGTGGTGCAGCGGCAGGTGCCCGAGCTCACTGTTGGGCACCAGGTACCCGTCGGAGAAGACGGCGCTGCCGATACCGGTGCCGAGCGTCACCATCACGACGACGCCCTTGCGTCCCTTGCCGGCTCCGAAGCGCATCTCGGCGATCCCGGCCGCGTCGGCGTCGTTCACCACCCTCACGTCGCGGCCGGTCGCTCGTGCGAAGAGCTGGGCCGCGTCCGTCTCCATCCAGGCCGGGTCGATATTGGCCGTCGTCTGGACTTTGCCGCCCCGGATGACGGCCGGGAGGGTCAGCCCGACCGGTCCTGGGACGCCGATCTGGGACAGCACCTGCACGACCACGTCCGCGACTGCCCCCGGGGTCGCCGGATGCGGGGTCGGGATCCGGACCCGCTCACCGATGAGGCTGCCGTGCTCGAGGTCGACCGGCGCTCCTTTGATACCGGTTCCGCCGATGTCGACCCCGAGCACGTGGGCCGTCTTGTCCGGACTTGTCTGCACCACTGCCCGCTCCCCTCAGGGGCCGGCCCAAAAAGCGTTGTGTGAATTTTGGACGTCAACCCTTGCAAGAAGTTCCACACATAGGCGTGAACAATAGCACATATCCTTCATGTTCGCGATATCACCTCTATTCGATTACATCAAAGCTTAAGAGGGTATATGCGAATATTGCGCGCCCTTAAAGACAATGGCCTTCCCCTCTTTTCGAGAGGAACGCGGCTGCGACTCGCTTACGGAGGCGTGATGCCAACCCGCCCGATCCGCCTGCTTCTTGCCGACGTCGACGGCACTTTGGTCACGGGCGACAAGGTCCTGACAGACCGCGCCGTCCGGGCGGTACACAAGCTCCACGACGCCGGCGTCCTCTTCGCGGTGACCAGCGGAAGACCGCCCCGCGGCATGTCCATGATCATCGAGCCCTTGGCGCTGACCACTGAACTCGCCGCCTTCAACGGTGGTCTCATCGTCAACCCGGATATGACGGTTGTCGAGCAGCAGGTCATTCCCATGGAGGTGGTGGCCCCGGTCGTCGCGCTGATGGAGTCGTTCGGCCTCAGCGTCTGGATCTACCGGGGCGCCGACTGGTACGTCCGCGACATGAAGGGGCCGCACGTGGATCGGGAGAGCTGGACGGTGCGGTTCACGCCCACGCTCGTTCCCAGCTTCGACGGACTCGAAGAGGGCACCGCGAAGGTCGTCGGGGTCAGCGATGACCACCAGGTCGTCGAGACGGCCGCGGGCGCGGCTCGCGCGCAGTTCGGCGAGCATGTCTCGGCCGCCCGTTCGCAGCCCTACTACCTCGATGTGACCCATCCGCAGGCCAACAAGGGCTGTGTCGTCAAGTACTGGTCCGCCAAGCTCCAGATTTCCCCCGAACAGATCGCCACGATCGGCGACATGCCCAACGACGTACTGATGTTCGCCCACTCGGGACTGTCCATCGCGATGGGCAACGCCAGCCACGAGGTGCAGCGCGCGGCGAGGCGGGTTACGACGAGCAACGAGGAGGAGGGCTTCGCGAACGCGGTCGAGCAGTTCATCCTGTGACCCGCGTCTCCACATGCGCGGGCCTGACACGACGCTGCTCGGCGCCCCCGCCGGCGTCATCGAACACGGCCTGTTCCCTCCGACGCCCGTCGCCGACGTGTTCGTTGCCCGTGCCGACTCGGTCGAGCACCACAATCATGCCGAGCGCCGAGCCTGATAAGGCATTTGCTGTTTGTCGTTGCCCCTTTATCTCCTGCGCTCGGGTACCCGTTCCTCCGCAGGCTTCTCTGCCACCAGTTCCCGCACATGCTGATTGCCGGCCAACGAGCACGGTTTGGGCCGTCGTGCGCGATGTCGGCCGCGCTGCTCCGACTCGGCAGCCGAATCCTGTTCATCACGGGCGACCATTCCTGGGCCGGGAAGATCTCCGACCGCACAGCAGATGTCGGCGCTGCTCCTGGCGCATGGAAACAGGCGGTGAAGGCAGGACGACAGCTCCCACAGATCGGCGACGACCGGATCCTGACCAAGGCCCCAACAGGATGCTCCTCAATTGACTACTGAACGCCGAGACCGCGCGGCGCCGTACATCGGGAGTGTTCGCGGCACGCAGGTTCTAAATGGCGGCACTCCAATTCCATTTGGCGTTTTCGCGACGCCAACCGGGTTGCATCCCTCAAGATGTCCCCCGAGACTTGCCGTAGGCGTTTCAGGCCGCCTCCCCAGCCCTTCCAGGGCAACGCCTCCCAGAGGAGTGCCGCATGGCCAAGACCCTTTGCGGTAATGACCGGGCTCGAACTACTGGACCCTGAAGGACGGACATCGCCACCCCACCGGATACTGAACCGAGGAGTTCGTGGCTCCTTACAGGGTGTTCACCAATGCTGAACACGAGGTCATCGCGGCAACTCCGAGTTCCGAGTGGGGTAATTCAGTTGTGGACAGGATGAGCCTGGAGCACCGCATGGCGGGCGGCGAGGAGAACATCCTCGTCATTGAGTTGACACTCCCCAGGAACTTGGGTTGACCCAATTCTCAACCCGTCTCCCCGCAGAAGCCGAAAGCGAGGCACATGTGATGCGAATGCGAGCTGCCCGGATGTACGGGTACCAGGAGCCCCTGCGGATCGACGAGGTTCCTGTGCCCGAACCCGCACCGGACGAGATTCTGCTGAAGGTCGCGGCGGCAGGGATGTGCCGAAGCGACTACCAGCTCCTCGATGGCTACTTCAAGGGCCCGTTCCCCGTGGATCTCCCCTACATCCCCGGGCACGAGATCGCGGGCCGCGTGGCGGGACTGGGAAGTGCCGTCCCCACAACGGTGGACTACTCAGAAGGCGACATGGTCGTGGTGAACCCCAGCTGGGGGGACGGCACATGCCGGCAGTGTCGCGAGGGCAACGAACAACTGTGCAGCGGCAACGGAAGGTGGGTCGGCTTCGGCCCTCAGGGGGGCTTCGCCGAGTACATGGTCGTGGATTACCGCCACGTGATCCCGGTCTCCGAAGAAGCGGCGAAAGCACCCGAGCTCCTCGCCCCCATGACGGACGCGGGCATGACCCCGTACCGAGGGATGAGAAAGCTCCGGGACGCGGGCAAGCTCGGAGCCGGCCGCACGGTCGCAGTGACGGGTATCGGCGGGCTGGGAAGCTACGCGGTCCAGTACGCGAAGCTCCTCGGAGGCGGTGCCACCGTGGTGGCGCTCGCGCGTAAGGACAGCAAACTGGACGTGGCGAAGGACAACGGCGCGGACCACGGGATCAACGTCAAGGACAAGTCCACCGAGGCCATCCAGGACGAGTTGGAGAGGCTGACGGGCCGGAGAACCCTCGACGCCATCCTGGACTGCGTCGGAAGCGACGCCTCCATCTCCATGGGGTTCGACCTGCTGGGTCCCGAAGGCGCACTGGCAGCAGTCGGCCTCATGAGCCAACGCGTCGAGCACCGTCAATTCCCCTTCGTGGGCATGGAGCTGTCCTACCTCGGTTCTTTCTGGGGAAACCACCTCGACCTTGTCGAGGTGCTGTCCCTCGCCGAAGCGGGCCTCGTCAAACACAACGTGACGAAGGTCAAGCTCGACGACATCAACGAGAACCTGGAAGCCCTGGGCCACGGCGACGTCGTCGGACGCCAGGTCATCGTCTTCGACTAGAGCCGGCAGCGGGCGGGTCACACCCCCCGCATCTCGCGTTCCGCCGCCCCGCGGCCGCACCTGAACGCAGGGCGGCGGCTCCGTAACTTCCCACAGAACGACTCCACGCACACGGCCCCCTAACCACTCAACCGGGGATACCGGACGCGGCTCCCCGGCTTCCACGGAATCCGGGGAGCCGACGTGATGACGTCCATGACCGACCGACCGAATTGCGATGCCCCCGATCACTGGCCGTAGAAGTGAGGGAACGCCATGATCAAACCCTATGGTCCCTACGATTACATGCCGTCGATCAGGACCTTCTCGTTGACCTCGCAGTCCGTCACCCATGGCGGGCCGCTGGCCCGCGAACAGGTGAGTGGCATCCTGGGAGCAGGCGGATCCGACATCTCACCGCAGCTGAGCTGGTCCGGCTTCCCCGAGGAGACTCGCAGTTTCACGGTCGCGATGTTCGACCCCGACGTGCCCACTGCCTCGGGCTTCTGGCATTGGGCGGTGGCGAACCTTCCTGCGTCCGTGACCGACCTTCCGGCCGGGGCGGGCGACGGGGGCGATCTGCCCGGCCCCGCGGTGACGCTGGCCAACGACGCGGGCTACAGAAGGTACTTGGGGCCGGCGACGCCTCCGGGTAACGGCCCGGACCGCTACTTCCTCGTGGTGCATGCCGTCGACGTGGACGAACTGGAAGTGTCCGAGACATCGACCCCTGCCCTGATGGACTTCCTCCTGTTCACCCACGCAGTCGCGCGGGCAACCATGTACGGCACCTACGAACGGTGAGCGACCGGGCCCCTTGCGTGGCGTCCGCCGTCGGGCAAGACGCGATGGCCATTTCCGGGGTGCACGAAGAAGCATTGGTTGCGGAGCAGCACTGAGGTCGTTCAGGCGCCGGAAACGCCGTGGCCGACCATTGAGAGCGGGTCGACGACGGAGTCGAACGTCTTCTCGTCGACGTGGCCGCTCGCCAGGGCTGCCTCCTTGAGCGTCTGGCCGTTGGCCAGCGCGGATTCGGCGATGTGCGCCGCGTTCTGGTACCCGATGACCGGGCTCAGCGCTGTCACGAGCATCAGGCTCTCGTCCACATACTGCCGAATCTTCTCCTGGTTGAGCTCCGTACCGCTGACGGAGAAGGTCCGGAACTTCTCCATACCGTCGGCGAGGATGCGCGCGGAGTGGAGGAAGTTGTTGATGATCAACGGGCGCATGGCGTTCAGCTCGAAGTTGCCCTGGCTGCCGGCGAAAGCGACTGCTGCGTCATTGCCGAGTACCTGGATCGCGATCATGACGATGGCTTCACACTGGGTCGGGTTGACCTTGCCGGGCATGATCGACGAGCCGGGTTCGTTCTGCGGAAGCTGCAGCTCGGCGAATCCGGTGCGCGGGCCCGAGGCCAGCCAGCGCATGTCGTTGGCGATCTTCATCAAGGCTACGGCCAGACCGCGCAGCGCACCGTGCGCCCGCACCATCGGGTCCAGGGACCCCTGTGCCATGAACTTGTTCCCGGCCGTGACAAAGGACGTGCCGGTCAGTTCGGCGATCTTGCTCGCGACGTCGCGACTGAAGCCGGTGGGCGCGTTCAGTCCCGTGCCGACGGCGGTGCCGCCCAACGCCAGTTCGAGCAGGCCGAGACGGCTGTGCTCGACGTCATCGATACAGGCGCGCAGTTGTGCGCCATAGCCCGACCACTCCTGCCCGACGGTGAGTGGTACGGCGTCCTCAAGGTGTGTGCGGCCGATCTTGACGATCTCGGCCCATTCCTTGGCTTTGGCCTCGATGGTCGCGGCGAGCTCCCGGGCCTGGGGCAGGAGGTGCTCGTCGAACTCCTTCACGGCGGCGATGTGCATCGCGGTCGGGAAGCTGTCGTTGCTGGACTGCCCCATGTTGACGTCGTCGTTGGGGGCGACCGGCTCCTGGGTCCCGAGCGTGCCGCCGAGTAGCTGCGACGCGCGGTTCGACAGGACCTCGTTGACGTTCATGTTGCTCTGGGTGCCCGACCCCGTCTGCCACACGTAGAGCGGGAAGTGGTCGTCGAGCTTGCCCGCGATGGCCTCTTCCGCGGCCCGTACGATGGCTTGTTCCTTCCACTCGGGCAGCCGCCCGGCGGCGGCGTTCACGAGCGCTGCCGCCTTCTTCACGTAGCCGTACGCGTGGTACACCTCCTTGGGCATCCGGTCTCCGCCGATGGAGAAGTGCAGGAGCGAGCGCTGTGTCTGCGCTCCCCAGTACCGATGCGCCGGCACATCGACCGTGCCCATGCTGTCGAACTCCTGTCGGCTACCGTCGGCCTCGATGCCGATCGGCAGGTTCATCATCTTCGGGGTCGGCCTGTCTCCGCTCATTGCCGGCCCTCCAGGTCGTCCGCGCGGTAGACCGGGTCCCACATCGCGTCCTGGACCGCCTGGACGAGGTTGTCGTGGGACTTGGTGGCGACACCGTCCTGCGCCGCGGCTTTGGCTACGGCGACCGCAACCGTTGCGGATGATGCCCTCAGGTTCGCGACCGGTGGCAGGAGCGATGCTCCGGGCGCCGACACATCGACTTGGCCTGCCACCGCCTCGGCGGCGGCCAGCAGCATGTTGTCCGTCACGTGGCTGGCACCGGAGACAATGGTGCCGAGACCGAGCCCTGGGTACAGCAGGGCGTTGTTGGCCTGCCCGATCTCGTAGGAGACCCCGTTGTACCGGACCGGCTCCACCGGGATGCCGACCGCCATCAGCGCCCTGCCCTCGGACCAGGGCACCGCGTCCGACGGCATGACCTCGATGCGACTCGTCGGGTTCGACAGCGGCAGCAGAAGCGGACGCTCGACGCCAGCAGCCAGCGCGCGCACGATGTCCTCCGTGAACGCGCCGTGCGCGGTGGAGGTGCCGATCAGGATGGTGGGCTTGACGTGCCGGATGGTGGTGAGCAGATCGATCTCGCCGTCGGACCACTCGGCGACCTCGGACCTCGGCCGCGCGTAGGCCTGCTGGTAGTCGGGCAGGTCCCGCATGTCATCCGTCACCAGGCCGTGGATGTCGACGAGCCAGATGTTCTTCTTCGCCTCGTCGGGCGTCGCACCGTCCCGCAGCATCGCCGCGTGGATCTGGTCGGCCATTCCGGTGCCGGCGGTGCCCGCGCCGAAGACGACGAGCCGCTGCTCGGACCAGCGTCCGCCGGTGACCTTCAGGGCCGAGAACGCCGACGCCATGACGATCGCGCCGGTGCCCTGCATGTCGTCGTTGAAGATCCGGTACTTGTCGGCGTTCTCCACGAGGATGCGCCGGGCGTTCGACGGCCCGAAGTCCTCGAAGTGCAGGAGCGCGCCGGGGAACAGCTCGGACGCGGTCTTGAGGTAGAGGGCGACGAAGTCGTCGTAGCGCCTGCCGGTGACCCGCGCATGCCGGTTGCCCAGGTAGGACGGACTGTTGAGCAACTGCTCGTTGTCCGTGCCCACATCGAGGTTCACGGCGATGACACGGTTGGGGTCGATGCCGGCGGCCGCGGTGTAGACCGCGAGTTTCCCGATGGAGATGTCGGTCCCGTTGACGCCCCAGTCTCCGATGCCCAGGATCTCCTGGGCATCGGAGACGACGATCAGATCCACGTCGTCCGGGCCAAGTCCGAGCGCCTGGAACGAGGCCTTCATGTCCTCGGGACGGTCGATCGACAAGTACACCGCACGCGAGTCACGGTAGTCGAGGGACCACTTCTCGATCGCCTCGCCGACCGTGGGGTCGTATACGACGGGAAGCAACTCATTGAGATGGTCGCCGAGCAGCTTGAAGTACAGCACCTGGTTCCGGTCGTGGACCTCGTTGAGGTAGATGTACTTGTGCAGGTTGGAGGGCTGTTCCCGCAGTTGCGCGTAGGCCCGGCCGGCCTGCTGGTCGAGGGTCTCGACAGCTGCTGGCAGCCGCCCCGTGATCCCCAGCCTCGCCCGCTCCTCCAGTGTGAACGCCGTACCGCGGTTGCGATAGCGGTCCTGCAGCACGGTTGGCTTGACAGGCATTGTGGTGTACCTCCAGCGGTTGTGAGCTCCGCGCGCCCGTGCGCGTGCACGGTTTCGTGAAGGCGGCAAGGTCCGACACCGCGGACTGGCTGAGGTCAGCGCCGAAGAGATCCGGTGCGCCCGGTGCCAACCATGTGGTGACCACCGTGCCGCCCGATTTCGCGTCCGGGTTCTCGCTGTGAACGCGGGACGTCCAGGCCCAAGAGCTGCTCTACGATGCCGCGACGGGAGTCTCCGGCTGCATCTCGTAGGAGTGCTGGATGGCAGGGTGGCGGGTGCCGAGGCCGTCCGTGACCTTCCGCTCCCAGGGAACGGCCTGGAGCTGCTTGGTCTCCTCGAGCATCGACTTGGGCTCCAGGTTGCGGAACGTGTCGACCTCTCCGGCGGCGACGGCCGTCAGCGTGGCGAAGACCGCTTCGGGGTCGAACTGCGCACGGGGGAAGGCGAGCTTGGAGTAGTCGAACAGCCGCTCCGACGCGTCATCCTCCCAGCTCTCCCAGGTCTGGAACATCCGGTCGTTGAATCCCGTCAGGAAGGGCCCCGGGTTCACGGTGGCAACCTCGATGTTGTGTTCCTGCAGCTCGTACGCCATCGTCTCGGCGATCGCCTCCACCGCGTGCTTCGAGGCGGAGTAGATGCCGGTGAAGGGATTGACGTTCAGGCCCTCCCGCGAGGACACCCAGACGACACGGCCTCCCCCGCGCTTGATCATCTGCTTGACGATTCCCTGCGTGAGGACCAGCGGCCCCGTCACATTGACCTCGAACTGGTGCCGGATGTTCGCTTCGGGAATGTCGACGGTGGAACCGCCTTCACCGACACCGGCGTTGTTCACCAGGATCTCTACGCCCCAGTCGAGTGCCTTGCGGCGGTCTCCGTCGTTCGTGACGTCGAGCTTCTCCACCCGCAGGGAGACCCCTCGCTCCTGCGCCTGCCACTTCAAGGTCTGGACCTGGCCGTAGATCTCCACCCCGGCGATCACGTCGAAGCCTTTCTCGGCGAGGCGCATGGCGGCCTCGAACCCGAAGCCGGTGCCCGCGCCCGTGATGAGGACCTTCCTCAGTTCTGCATTCGCCATGTCGAGTGCTTCCTCTCACGTTCGTGGTGCCCGCGGCGCGCGTGGGCCCGGCGGGGAACCAACGCGCGGCAGCACGGGAATTCGTGTACGCCACTGCTGCTCACAGAGCCTCGAGGCGGGAGCCCACGCTGTGTTCGGTGACCGAGGCCCGAGCCTCGATGCCAACCGCCATCACCAGCAGCGATCTTGATCTCGAAGACGGCTGGCTGGTGCGCCGAACTCCGGAAGACCTCGCGATCAGTCTTGTCCCGCGAGCGGCTCCCGGCAACTCAGAGAATTCGATCCGCCAAAATTGGATTCGCGTGCCAGATTTCTGTATCTGAGCGCAAGCGATTCATCGAATTTCCCCGACCACGCCAAAAAACGGCTGCATCGACTCAGCAGGAATGCTCGGGTGTTCCGCTGTGGACGAGATAACCGACGTGGGACGCGACTTGTTGCGGGCAAGGTACTCAATACTCCTGCCGTAGTCGGGATATGCAGGGGTCAGGCGCCGGCCCCACGTCCCGTTCACCAGGCCCGCGAACACTCCGTACATGCCCAGAGCTGCCATGACGAATCCGAAGCCACCGCCGATCTTGATCAGCGTGTTGGACTCATTGAACTCGTCGGTCGTGAGAACGGCCAGGGTGACCGTTGCGGAAATCAACGCCGCCAGGAGCACAAAGGGACCTTTCACCTACTCGACCATGGCATTCCGGAATCCGGACAAACATTCAGCTCGACTTTGTCTCCGTAGGCCAGTAGGGAATGAATTACGCGGACCTGTGGTTGCCGCACCTTCCGGCCCAGGGTAGCTTGAGAAGGAGTGCATTTTCCCGGTCCAAAAGTACGAGGAGGAGTAGTCGTGGGTCGAGTTCTGTTTGTGATGACCGGTGCAAGCTACTGGACGTTCGAGAACGGCCATCGCCATCCGACAGGGTACTGGGCCGAGGAATTCGTCGCACCCTACAGCGTCTTTACGGACGCCGGATACCAGGTCACGGTGGCAACCCCGGGCGCCGTCATCCCCGTCGTGGACACCATGAGCCTGCAACCCCGTTACGCGGGCGGCGAGGAGAACATGCTCAAGGAGACCGCGGTTATCGAGTCTGCCGAGGAACTCCGCCACCCCATCGCCATCAAGGACGCGCGGCTCGAAGACTACGACGCGGTCTACTATCCCGGAGGCCACGGCCCCATGGAGGATCTCGCTTTCGACGCGGACTCCGCCGTGCTGCTCCGCAGGGCACTCGCTTCGGGCAAGCCCCTCGCCATCGTCTGCCACGCCCCGGCCGCCATCCTCGCGACCCGCGACGAGAACGGGAACACACCCTTCGCGGGCCGCAACGTGACGGGCTTCTGCAACGAGGAAGAAGAAGGCGTCGGCTTCGCCAAGGACGCGAAGTGGCTGCTGGAGGACGAGCTGAAGAAGCTCCCCACCAACTACTCCCGCGGTCCCGCCTGGGAGTCGTACCTCGTATCGGACGGCAACCTGCACACGGGTCAGAACCCCGCGTCCTCCGGGCCGCTGGCAATGGAAGTACTCAAGGTTCTTTCCTGAGCCTGGCCGGTGAACTCGACGGCACCGAGCTCCCGCCGAGTTCTGTGCCGCAGCTGAGGCACAGGCGCTGGGAGCTGCCACCCACCGCAGTCGCTCCCGCCTCGTCGACCATTCCCTGTGTCGTGAAGCCGAAGGTGGACGTCATGACCGTGGCGAACTCGCGAGCGTGGTCCAGTTCAGCCGGACCGACACGAAGGTGGCGGTCGAGGGCCTCGATCCCATCTGGCGCCGACAGCGCCGATTCGATGGCACAGCCGAGCTTCGTGTGACGGCAACGGTGCTGCTCGTGCCCGGTTCCCATCTCGCAGCAGCCGACGTGGTCGCAGGCCGTGCACCGTCGCAGGTGAAGCCACCAATTACCCTCGGCGTCGCATTCCGCGCAGCCGCTCCCGCTTGGTGGCACGTTGGGATCGATCTCGTTCGTGGAGTTCACGACACCTCCAGCGAAATATCGGGCCCAGCCGACTTCTTACGCCAGGAATTTGAGCAGGTGCTCATTGACCACGTCCGCGTGCGTCCAACACAGCCCGTGCCCTGCGCCTTCAACTGTGACGTACTGGGAGCCCTTGATCATTTCATGAGTGCGGGCGCCGGTCGCTTCGATCGGCAGAATGTGGTCGTTCGTGCCGTGCATGACGAGAACCGGGACATCGATCTTCGGCAGGTCTTCGCGGAAGTCGGTATGCCACGCCGCCACGCACGCGATGGTCCCCGTCGGGGATGCGGCCACCGCAGAGTTCCAAGCATCCTGGACAACCTCGGGGCTCACCAGGTTGCCCAAGGTCTCGTCCAGGTTGAAGAAGTTCTTGTTCCACTCGGTGAAGTACGCGAAGCGGTCCTCGGTCAGGGCCCCGGCGATCTGGTCGAACAGCTCCTGGGGCGCTCCGAACGGGTCCTCCGGTGTATTGAGCAGGTACGGCGGCACACCGGAGATGATCACGGCCTTGCGGATCCTGGCCCCTCCGTACACGCCGAGGTAGCGCGCGATCTCGCCGCCGCCCATCGAGTGGCCGGCCAGGTCGACGTCGGTCAGGTCCAGCGCGGTCAGCAGCTTGTCCAGGTCCGCCGCGAACGTGTCGTACTCGTAGCCTGTGACCGGCTGGCTCGAGCGGCCGAACCCCCGCCGGTCGTACGTGATCACCCGGCGTCCCGCCGCCAGCAGCGCACGCTCCTGTCGCTCCCACGCCCGGCCGCCGAGGGGGAAGCCTGCGATCAGCACGATCGGCCGACCCGATCCGTGGTCCTCGTAGTACAGCTCGATCGGCCCGGAGTTCTCTTGGCCGACGGTTACGAAGGGCATGACATCTCCTTGAAACGTCCCACACAGCTCTGACAGTAAGGCGGTACATCCCTCAACCAGAACGTGGACCAGGGAAGTACCGAATAACGCCATTGAAGCTCTGGCACCCGCGCTCGTCACGGCCACACTACACACCGACCGTAGAAACGCTGCCTGTTGGCAGCAACTCGACCGTCTGGCCTCACCTTCTACGCTCATACCGCACTGAGGTTCATGAATTTGGCACACAAATTCAATTGCGCGCAGCCCGGGACGGCCAGCTCGGGCGGCACGCGAGCCAACTCTTGCCCCTTTCGGGTGGATGCACAGCAGGTCAATTCACCGATCAGGCACCCTTTACGACTGCGCTGTTAACTTTCCACGCATTCGCCCCCCGAGCGGGCGGACTCCCGCGCCTCACGTCACCCTCTGCTGCCTCGACTGTCTGGAGAAACTCATGCGCACACAAGGCCTTCACTGGGCGTGCCGCGGCCGTCGGCGCCACCGCTGCCCTCGCCCTCTCGTTCGCGCCCTTGGCCCCCGCGGACCAGGCCGGGCACTCGGACCCCGAACCGACGGTGGTCCTGGTCCACGGGGGCTTCGCCGACGCCTCCAGCTGGAACGGCGTGGTCCAGCGAGTGCAGCACCACGGGTACCCGGTCGTCGCGCCGGCGAACCCGCTGCGGGGGCTGCCGCAGGATGCGACGTACATCGGCAGCGTGCTGAAGAACATCAGTCGGGCCGGTCGTCCTGGTCGGCCACACCTACGGCGGCGCGGTCATCACCCAGGCCGCCGCCGGCCACCCGAACGTGAAGGCGCTGGTCTCCATCGCGGCCCACATTCCCGAGACCGGCGAGAAGCTCGGCGATCTCGCGGCCATGTCCCACGACTCGAAGGTCCAGCGGCGCTGCGCTCCGCCCCGTTCAGCAACGCGGACGGCACCAGCAGGGTCAAACTCACTGTGGTCCCGGCCCGGTTCCGCCGGGTCTTCACCGCCGACCTGCCGGTCGACCAGACGTGACTCATGGCGGCGGAGCAGCGTCCGCTCAGCGCCTCGGCGTTCCAGGGATGCCCCGACGGCGGCGGCCTGGCACACCATTCCCACCTGGTCCCTCGTCGCCCGGCAGGACAAGCCCATTGGCACCCACCTCGAACGTTTCGAGGTGCGGCAGGCCCACACGCACACAGCCGAGTCCGACGGCTCGCACGTCGTGATGATCTCCCACCCCGACATCGTCGAGAGGCCGATCGAGAGCACGGCACGAGCAACCGACCACTGAACGCACCCGGACGGACCGACCCCTCGCACCCCGGTCGGAGACCGAGGCGTGTGCAGCCTTGCCCCACCCCGTTGTCCCACGATCAAGAGCAAGGGTCGGGGCGCGTCTGCTGCTCCGGATCGCCGGAGCGGCAGACGCATCCCGAACCGGAGTTGACGGGGCCCGAACCGGCCATCGACGCCACAAGACCCATCCCGAGAGCGAGAGACCTCATGAACCTCAGTCAGCTCCTCCCCGCACGCATCGGCTTCGGGACCGCGCCGATGGGCAACATGTTCCGCGCTGTCCCGGACGACGAAGTGAGCGCCACGTTGAACGCGGCCTGGGACGACGGCATCCGGTATTACGACACGGCCCCGCTCTACGGTGCGGGCCTGGCGGAGATCCGGCTCGGCGGCCTGCTGTCCACGAAGCCGCGCGACAGCTTCGTACTCTCGACCAAAGTCGGTCGCGTCATCCTGGACGAGACGGAGAACGGCGCCCGTGACCTGCGGGAGAAGGGCTCTCTGTTCGAGCACGGCCGGCCCAACAAGATCCTTCACCAGTGGACGGCCGAGGCAACCGAGCGTTCCATCGAGGGCAGCCTCCAGCGGCTCGGCGTCGACCGCCTGGACATCGTGTGGGTGCATGACATCGCGCAGGACTTCTACGGTGACCTGTGGCCGCAGAAGTTCGAGGAGGCCCGTACGGGGGCCTTCAGGGTCCTGTCCCGGCTACGGGACGAGGGCGTCATCAAGGCGTGGGGGCTGGGCGTCAACCGCACCGAGCCCATCGAACTGACGCTGGAGCTGGACGAACCACAGCCCGATGGATTCCTCCTGGCCGGCCGCTACACGCTGCTGGACCACGCCCACGCCCTGCAGCGGCTCTTGCCCATGGCGACCGAACAGGACGTCAGTATGGTCGTCGGAGGCCCCTACAGCTCGGGCGTTCTCGCGGGCGGAACCACCTTCGAGTACCAGGATGCGCCTCCGGCCGTCCTGAAGAAGGTCGCCAAGCTCAAGGAACTCGCCGCACAGCACGGCGTGAGCATCAAGGCAGTCGCCGTTCAGTTCTCCCTCGCCCACCCGGTCGCCGCCGCAGTGATCCCCGGCGCCACCAAGCCGAGTCGAATTGCTGAAGACCTCGCCGCGCTGAACGAGCAGATCCCCGGCGCCTTCTGGCGAGACCTGCGGGCAAGCGGTCTGGTCAGCCCCCTCGCGCCGCTGCCCGAAGGCGTATGAGTAACGCCGGCAGAAACCCGACACGCGTCGCGAGGATTCGGCACAGACGTACCGATCTTGCTCTCCCTCGACCTGGCCCCAGGACGGGAGCCCCGCACGAAGGTGTACTTCAGGCACCACGACTGCGGCCCGGACATGCTGGCCCGGCAATTGTCGATCTTCCCGGGCTTCCACCCGGACAGGGTCGGCGCTCTCGGCCGCGCCCTGGCAGGTAAGGGGAGACATACGGGGGAAAGCAGGGCCACACATTCTTCGCGGGCATCTCCAAGGAGACGGCCGGGTCCACACACCTGTGCGTACACGTGGTAACGATCCCCCCGGGCGCCAAGGACGTACCCCACCCGCACGAGGACCACGAATCAGCTATTTATGTCGTCTCCGGGCATGCAGTGGGGCGGTACGGGAAGGACCTGCGGAAGACCGTGGCCGTGGGACCGGGCGACTTCGTGTACATACCGGCGGGCGTACCCCATCAGCCGATGAATGCGAGCGAAACGGAGCCGGTTGTCGCCGTCATCGCCAGGACGGACCCGAACGAACAGGAGAGCGTCATCCTGCTCGACGCGAACGAGCAGGACTGAGCGTGGGACGGTCGGCTGTCCGTGGTGGCCGGCAGGAAGAGGTACGTCGAATTCGTCCGGCGACGGACCTATACAGCCGCCTGCCGGGCACCTCACTTGTTCGCCGCGGACTGTTCCCATCGCGTTTGGAATTCCTGTCAGCTTGAATATGAGTGTCAGTGGTTGAATTTGAATGCCACACGGGCCACTTGCGACAGGGCTGCTTTACGTTGCCGCTCATCCCGCCTCGGGGTAGCGTGGACGTCTACCGCTTACGAGCTATTTGGTCACGGTCTCGATGAGCAGATACCGTCGCCTCCGGGCTGATGCGCTGCGACGGCTGGGGGGAGTCCTCAGCGGCGAGCCACCAAGCGGCTCGCGCCGCTTTCTGACGTGCCACCTTGCGCACACCCGACCCGCGGTTATTTTGGTCAGCCTGGGACACGAATAGAACTTCCGTGTCCAACTGATGAATCTACGCGCCAAACAGCCGTCGGGCGCCTGTCTTGGAGGCCCGCTCTGGCCTTGCGCGCGCTGTGCGACTGCCGCAGCACGGGCGGGCATGCGGCATGCTGCGAATCCCCTCCGCCCAAACAGCCTTGGTTTGTGCGGAATCTTGTACGTCGCCTTTCATTTGGGACGCGCCCAGGACGCTCGGTGGTCGATTGCATATATTGCCAACATCTACCGACACTCATACCGTTGCACCATGGCTATCGCATCAACGAATCCTGCTACGGGTGCCGTCATCGAAAGGTTCGACGAGCTTACTTCCGAACAACTGGAAGAGAAGCTTGGTCGTGCCGCTGCCGCGGCCGAATCGTATCGGCTGACGACCATCGAGCAACGAGCGGACTGGTTGAACCGGGCCGCCGACGTTCTGGACGGTGAAGCTGACGTCGTCAGCCAGATGATCACACTGGAGATGGGGAAGACGCTCCGGGCCGCGCGCGAGGAGGTGGGCAAGTGCGTGCACGGGCTGCGCTTCTACGCGGCCACCGGGCCGGGCTTTCTCCGGGACCTGCCAGGGGATGCCGGGCAAGTGGGCGCCAAGGCAACGTTCGTGACGTACCAGCCGATCGGTGTCGTCCTCGCGGTGATGCCGTGGAACCTGCCGCTGTGGCAGGCCATGCGGTTTGCCGCCCCCGCGCTGATGGCAGGCAATGTCGGCTTGCTCAAGCACGCCTCCAATGTGCCGCAGTGCGCCCTGTACCTGGAGGAACTGTTCCGTAAGGCCGGGTTCCCGGACCACGTGTTCCAGACCCTGCTGATCTCCTCGGGCAGGGTGGAGCAGGTCCTGCGGGACCCGCGGGTGGCTGCCGCTACCCTGACGGGCAGCGAGCCCGCGGGGCGGTCGGTGGCGTCCATCGCCGGCGACGAGATCAAGAAGGTCGTCCTTGAACTGGGCGGCTCCGACCCATTCATCGTGATGCCGTCGACTGACCTCGAGCGGGCCACCGACGTCGCGGTCCGGGCACGCACCCTGAACAACGGGCAGTCGTGCATCAACGGCAAGCGGTTCTTCGTGCACGAGGACATCGCGCAAGAGTTCCTCGGTCTGTTCACAGAGAAGATGAGTGCCCTGGTAGTGGGCGACCCGACGGACGAGGCAACGGACGTCGGCCCGCTGGCGACCGAGGACGGCAGACGTGACGTGGAAGCCTACGTAGACGACGCGGTCACCAAAGGCGCGACTGTTCTGGCGGGCGGGAAGCGGCTCGACAGGCCGGGGTTCTTCTACCCTCCGACCGTACTGACCGGCGTGACGCCGGAGATGAAGATGTACCACGAAGAGGTCTTCGGCCCCGTGGCGCAGGTGTTTGTCGTCGCCTCACTGGAAGAGGCCCTGCGCGAGGCGAACGGTCACCCCTACGGGCTGGGATCGAACCTGTGGAGCGAGGACGAGGACGAACGGGCCCTGTTCGTCCGTGACGTGCGGTCCGGCATGGCCTTCGTCAACGGCAACACCACCAGCTACCCGGAGATCCCTTTCGGTGGCGTGAAGCGCAGCGGATACGGCCGCGAACTGTCCGACCTCGGCATGCGCGAGTTCATGAACGCCAAGACCGTTTGGATCGGCGATGACGCTTGATCACCGCGGTGTCACCCCCTGAAAGGAGGTGGACGGGTGAGGGCATCGCCGAGGCTCTCACGCTTGCCGAAGCTCTGGGAGTCGAACCTCGCGACCTCATCGCCGCCATCAGCGGCAGCACACTCGACAGCGCGTACGTCCGGTCCAGGGGGCCGAAAATGATCACCGACGACCTCGACGACGCTTCCTTCCCTCTCGAGGCAGCCGCCAAGGACGCCGGCTTGATCGCCGAAGCGGCACGAGCGGCGGGACTGCATCTGGGCATCGCGGAGGTCGTGCGCGATCGGCTGCAGCCGGCGGCGCACCACGGTCTGGGGCGTGCGGATGTGGCGGCCACCTACCGCCACCCGCGCCGGGCGGCGAATGCCTGACTCGCTGAGTGCATCCGCCGGGGAATACATCCGCTAGGAGGGAGAGGACGATGAGTCGGGCCGGACTGGATTCCGCGCGTCTGAGCACCGCGCAGCTGGCGGACATCGTGGCGAAGGTGGACGGCCCTGCGTGGGAGCTGCCCTCAGCCTGCCCAGGCTGGCGCGTCATCGACGTGATCGCGCATCTGGGGGCCCTCGCCCACGAGGCGGTGGAACCCCCCGCCCCCGACCCCTCGTGGCCGAAGAACCGCGAGCGCTATCACGACCTGCGGGTTGACGAGCGCCGCGGATTGAGCCACGACGAAGTGATCGACGAGTGGCGCAGCTTCACTCCTCGGCAGCTGAAGGTCCTCGAGGCAGGTCAGGAGGCGCCACAGGCGGACGAACCGGTGCTGGTTCCAGGCCTCGGTACCTACCCACGGCATCTCCTGGCCAACGTCATGGCGTTCAACGTGCTGTGCCACCTGCGCTACGACGTACTGGCCCCGCGCGGACCCCTGAACTTCGAGCTGCCCCCGCCAACCGACGACCTCATCGCCCCGGCGGTCGAATTCATGCTGGCCGGGCTGCCACAGATGCAAGGTCACGAACTCGCTGTGACCGTCAGCGAGCCCCTCGTTCTCGAATTGACGGGGCCGGGCCGTACAACCGTCACCGTCCTTCCCGCACAGAGCCCGGACGGCCGCCTGACCGTCGTACCTGGCGCCGGAGGCACCACCCGCGTCCAGAGCTCGGCGAGCGACTTCATCGCCTGGAGCACGACCCGCAGTTCCTGGCGCGAGAGCTGCGAGATCACCGGCACCCCCTCCATCGCGGAACCGTTCCTGGACTGCCTGAACATCATCTGACGGGATCGAGTACCAGGCATGTCCGACGGCTCGCTCGAAGGTGCCACCACAACAGAGGCGGGACGCTGGGTCGCCCCTGGTCGCCTCGCGAAGGTTCCATGCCCAGATGGCGAACTGGGCACAGATGCGCGACTGCTGGTTCGAGGTTGATCGCAGAAGCGGTCACCCCTGCGGCTCTCGACGGCGCGCATATGGGCCGTCCAGTAGGCCCGTCCAGCCGATGTCCGCGGGAAGGGCCCTGGACAGCCTCGCGGTGGTCTCTGCTCCGCCGGTACAGGTTCGTTCTCGAGGGCCACCTGGTGCCGCCGTCACCGGATGGCCCAAGCTGGTCCGCATGGATTGGTTGCCACTGCTCTCCACCCTGGCCGGGGCCGCGATCGGCATCGTCGCTACTCTCATCGCCGATCGGAATCGGTGGAAGCACGAGGATGTCAAGGAAGCCCTTCGGCTGCGGCTCGACATCTACACGCAGTACACCACCACGGTGAAGGTCCTCGGTGAGACCCTGCGGGCATTGGCCCAGCGAGAGCACCCCTCTGACGACGAGCGAGCGCTTGCGCTGCGCGAGGCCTTTCGGGATTCAGGCATAGCCATCGCATCAGAACGGATGTGGCTCATAGCGCCCCAACCCGTCGTCAGGGCCTCCAACGACGTGTTCCACTGCCTGCGACGCATCTGCGACGGCTACATCGACGGCACTGCTGTCAGCAGTCCAGAGGATCACGCCCGCTGGGAGGCACGCGGCAGAGCAGCCGCCAAGATGCGCCAGCTCATGCGTGAGGATCTCGGCGTCGGCCCACTCACCGAACGCCACAGCCCCCTTCTCAACGACTACGACAACCCCGCCGCACAGTGATCGTGACCGTGACACCGGCGTCATGTGGTGGCACCGTCAGCCGATCTGTTCGGCCAAGGCGACGATGATGCCCGCTGGGCCGCGGAGGTTGCAGAGCCGGTAGCTGTCCTCGTACTGCGCCACCTGGCCGAGGAGTTCGGCGCCGTGGGGGCGCAGGCGGGCGATCGTGTCGTCGATGTCGTCGACGGCGAACATGACACGATGCAGGCCCAGGGTGTTGGGCGGCGGGTTGAGCGGACTGGCGCCGATCGCCGCGGGGGCGTGGAACTTCGTCAGTTCCAGCTTGCTGTGGCCGTCCGGGGTCCGCATCATCGCGATGACGCTGCGGACGCCGTCGAGTCCGACCGTGCGGTCCGCCCAGAGGCCCTCGATCTCCGCTTGGCCTTCCAGCTCCATTCCGAGTTCGGTGAAAAAGGCGATGGCGGCATCCAGGTCTTCGACGACAATGCCGACGTTGTCCATCCGCTGAAGCGTCATGATGGTTCTCCTTCTTCGTCGTGCGGCCCATTGTGGCCATCGGTACCCCTGGGACGGAGCTGGCACGACGTTCTCGACACCTGGACGCGAGCTGAGTTCCAGGGACCTGCTTCTGGACGGCCTGACCGACCGATGGGCATGCTGCCACTCCGGCGCCATGATTTCTCGTACCCACCGGCGCACGCCCGGCTTTGGCCCTGAAGAGCGCGGCGGCCGGGGCGCCATGCTCGTCGACGAGGGGGACACCGCCATACCGGGGGTCGCCGGCGCTGAGGCCGACGGTCGCGGTGACGCCGTGTTCGTCGGCTGGCTCGGCCAGGGCCCGGTCGGCGCAGCAGCGGAAGACGCCGGCCATTCCTGCCAGAGCCTGCCGGACGGCTGGGCGGCTGGGCTTGGGTGGCGTGTTCGGCGGCGGTGGCCTCGGCCAGGGCCCTGGCCCGGTTGACCGCGTTCCGGGCGCGGATCCTCTCGCGCTTCCCCTCCTTCTCCCGTCGCAGCGCGGCCAGCCGGACTTTACGAACACGCCGTCGCCGCTCCTCTTCCCCGAGGTGGGCGGTCTCGGCCGTTGCCGTCGGCGAGAGCCTGGTGAAGTTCACCGGACACGGCTGTAGTGCCGTCGCGGCGCCCCTCGCCCAGTTCCCTCAGGGGTGGTGATCGGCGCGAGTTGTGCTTCGAGGGCTTCGAGGGCCACCGCCGGGCGGGCGCGCAGGCGAGGGGCGTCACTGAGTGGCTGACCGACCGTACGGCCGGTACGCGGGCAGGGGCCCTCCTGCCCACGCACCGGCCTTCCGGTTCGCCGGCTCAGACCTGCCCTGTCAGGTGCTGCCAGACCGTCGGATCGGTGCGGGGCCCGCCGGGGGTGTCCGCGCCGTACTTGGTTATCTCGGCGTCGAGGTCGAGGGGGAGGGTGGGGGAGGTCATGGCCGTCAGTTCCGCGACGACCGCCTCATCCGGGACCAGCCAGCACACCTCGAAGTCCAGGCCGTCCGGGTCGCGCGCGTAGAGCGCCTTGGTGGAGGCGTGATTGCTCGCCCCGGTCAGGGCGCCGACCTCGGCGAGGCGGGCCCGGACACGGCGCAGTTCGGAGAGGGTGTCGACCTCCCAGGCCAGGTGGTACAGCCCTACCCCGCCGGTACGGTGGCCGCCGGGCGCGGTGTCCCGGGACTGGAACAGCCCCAGATCGTGGTCGTTGGCGGAGCCCGCCGCCTGCAGGAACGCGGCTCCGGGAAACGCTTGGGGCAGCGCCCGGAAGCCGAGGACGTCGCAGTAGAAGGCCGTGCTGCGCGCCAGGTCGGAGACGAACAGCACGGCATGGTTCAGTCGGTGGATCGGCATGGTCGGTTTCGGTTCCGTTCACGAATCGGCTTGGTGGTGGGCGCGGACGATGGTCGAGTCGACTGACGCGAGCCAGTCGATGTCCCGGGCCGCGTCCGCCCGCGTCTGGGTGGCCCGGAGCATCCGCTCGAAGGTGCCGTCCGCCGCCCACCGACCGAAGCGGGCGTGCGGCGTGGCCCATGACCCGTTCCGCTCGGGCACATCGCGCCAGGCCGTCCGGGTCCGCAACTCCGACACGATCCCGTTGAGGACCCTTCGGTCGTCCAACCGCTTCCGCTCCCGCAAAGGTGCGGCCAGCTGCGGCCGGACGAACTGCCACTCGGCATCGGAGTGTTCATGGCGGCGTATCACCCGGCCATCATCCACCATCCAAGATCTTTTGAGGACACGTCCTAGCGCGAGGGGGCGCGGGTCGGCAGCACAGCAGGCGCTTGGGCGAGCCCAGTGTTGCGGGACACCTCTTGAAGTGCACGTCATAGCAGCTTTGAGATGCGTTCATCCCCGGCGTGAGCGCCGGGGCTTTCTGCCCGAGTCTCGGTAAAAGCACCTTGGACTTGACCTAACCGGGACGTCTCTGCCCCCGCTCGAAGTAGGCGATCAACCCGGGGTCCAGTGGCGGGATCTCACGGGGCATGCCGCCCGAGCGCAGGGACTCCGTGGCGCGGACGCCGGCCGCGACGGCCATGCGCGCGGCGACGGGCGAGGTGTCGGTGGTGCCGCCCTCGCGCACGAAGCGGACGAACTCGTCGATGAGCAGCGGGTCGGCGCCGCCGTGCCCGGCATTGTCCTCGGCGTCCGGCACGGGGTACGCGGCGTCGGGCTCGCCCCGGTAGGTGGAGCGGCGGGAGTTCCAGACCTTGACCACTCCCCCGGGCCCGTCGCCGAAGTTCTCCAGGCGGCCCGCGTCGCCGATGACGGTGTAGTTGCGCCAGTAGTCGGGCGTGAAGTGGCACTGCTGGTAGGCGGCGAGGACGCCGTTGTCCAGGCGCATGTTGACGAGCGACACGTTCTCGACATCGATGACGGGGTTGAGCCCGCGCTGGGTGTGCGGCGGCCAGTGACCGTCCTTCGTGTACCAGTCGTCGTGCTTGGGTTCGCCGGGGGCGCGGCGGTGCGGGTTGTCGCCGTAGACCATGAGGTCGCCGAGCGCCTGGACGTGGCGGGTGTAGCCGCCGGCGAGCCAGTGCAGCACGTCGATGTCGTGGGCGGCCTTCTGGAGCAGCAGCCCGGTGGTGTACCGCCGTTCGGCGTGCCAGTCCTTGAAGTACCAGTCGCCGCCGTAGCCGACGAAGTGGCGCACCCACACGGTCTTGACCTCGCCGATCTCGCCGCGCGCGGGAGCCCGTCTCGTAGGCGGCGCGTAGCAGTTCGTCACAGCGTGCGACGGTGATATCGAGGGGCTTCTCGACGAAGACCGGCTTGCCCGCCTCCAGGACCTCGCGGGCGAGGGCGGTGTGGGTGTGGTCGGGGGTGAGGACGACGACCGCGTCGACGTCGGGGTCCTCGATGACCTTCCTGTGGTCGCCGGATATCAGCGCTCCGGGGAACGCGAGCGCCGCCTCCGTCCGCGCGACGGCGTCGTGGTCCGCGAGGGCGGTGACCCGGGACCCGGCGCCGGACCGGTGCGCGGTGCGGGCGAGCGAGCCGCGCAGTCCGTAACCGAGGACTCCGAGGCGCAGGTCGCAGGGGGCGCCGGTCATGGCGTAACCGCCTTTTCTGTACATGGTGTTGGTGCCGTCGGCGTACGGGTGCAGGCACGCACGGGGCGTCGCGGACCCGCCACCGGCCCGCGACGCCCCTTCGGTGCATTGTGCGGCGTTACGGGTGGACGAGGACGTGGGAGAGCGCGACGCGTCCGGTGCCGGTGAGGCGGATGCGGACGTAGCGGGCCTCGGTGTCCGTGTCGAGGACGGTGGGACGCAGCGCCTTGCCGATGACGTGGACGGTGGTGGCGTCGGAGTAGTCGGCCGAGGCGGCGAGCTGCACGTCGAAGTCGGCGGTGGTCATGGAGCTGTTGTTCCAGACCTCGACCTGTCCGACGTGCTGGGTGCTGCCGAGGTCGACCTGCCACCAGGCGCCCGCCTCGGACAGGGTGCGGGTGTCGGAGTTGGTGTCGCCGTCTGTGGCCTTGTCGGCTGTGGCGGTGCCGTCCGTGGAGGACTGGGCGGCGGTGCCGGTACGGGCCAGGTCGGGCCGCAGTTGGCGGACCCGTCCGCGGCCGTCCGCGCCGGCGGACTCGGCGACCTTGACGGCCTCGGCCGGGAGCCGGTCGAGCCGGGTGTGGTTGCCGGTCATGGTCGAGCCGGTACCGGACAGGGCCGGGGCCTCGGTGTCGGTCCAGTTGCCGGTGGCGTGGTTGTCGATGCCGTAGCCGGCCCAGTTGGAGATCCACTTGTAGCCGACGCGGGTGACGACGTTGTTGGTGACGGCGATGTGGCTGGACTGTTCGTCGAGGTAGATGCCGTTGCCGTCGCGCTCGGTGTTGCCGTAGGCGCTGCGGTCGATGTAGTTGCCGGAGATCACGGTGCCGGGCTGGGCGCCCTGGGTGTAGATGGCGGCACCGTCGTGCTGCTCGTGGCGGACCTGCATGACGTCGGTGATCCGGTTGTCCGTGATGCGGTTGTCGCGCAGGACGGAGGTGCGGGCCTCGGGCTGGTTCCAGCCCCAGCCGACGGAGATGCCGGAGTAGGGCAGCTCTTCGAGGGTGTTGTGGTCGATGACGGTCCCGGCCTCGTAGCCGGCCCAGATGCCGACGGAGTCGGTGTACTCGACGCCGGTGCGGCGGATCGTGTTGTACGCGACGGTGTTGCGGGCCCCGATGAGTTCGGGGGTGGGCAGGGGCTCGGTGTCGCCGATATAGGCGGCTCCGGAGGACAGGTCGGTGAAGCGGTTGCGGGTGAGCGAGGAGTCCTGGGTGCCTTGCTCGAGGATCACGCCGGCGCCGCCGAGCCGGCTGAAGTCGTTGTGCTCGATGGTGACGTCACGGCCGCCGCGGACGGTGAGGGCGGCGGCGGGCTTGGTGTAGTAGCGGCCGGCGTGGTCGACGGGGCCGGTGGCGCCGGTCAGGGTGAGGCCGGCCTGCATGCCGGCGTAGCCCTCGTCGGTGTTCGGCTGCTGGTAGGCGGAGTAGGCGAAGCCGATGCCCGAGACGCGGACGTCGTGGGCGCCGTCGAGGACGAGCAGGCCTTCGGTGACCGGTGTGACGGCGTGGGAGCGGCGCGGGTTCTCGCCCTTGCGAGGCAGGTAGGTGACGGTGCGCTCGGCCGAGTCCCAGACGAACTCGCCGGGTTTGTCGAGGAGTTCGCGGGCGTTCTCGAAGAAGGCGACCTTGGCGTAGCGGGACGAGTCCACGGTGGTGGTGTCCCAGGCGGGTCCGGTGCGGTTGGTCCCGGAGGCCGAGTTGGTCCAGCAGGGCTGGGCGAAGGTCATGACGTCGCCGGTGACGGCGGAGATCCGGCAGTGGTAGTTGCGCCAGCGGACGCTGATGACGGCCTCGGCGTCGGTGGGCCGGGCCCATTCGGCGATGCCGGTCTTCTCCGCGCCGGTCATGCCGGCTTTGGTGGCGTCGCACACGGAGGCGGCGCAGGACTCGCCGCGGGCGCGGACGGCGCGCTCGCCGTCGACGAACAGCTGGCGCGGGGTGATGCCTGCGGGCACCTTCGTGGTCCAGGTGCCGTCGGCGTTCACGGTCCAGCCGGTGAGGGTGCGGCCGCCCGAGAGCACGGGGTGGGCGTCCTGTTCGGCGGTCCAGGTGACGCCGGAGTCGTCCTTGCCGAGCCTCAGGGGCGCCGTCAGTTCATAGGTGCCGTCGGCGAGTTCGATGCGGACGTCGCGGTCGGTGACGGTACGGGCGACATCCCGCGCGCCCTCCACGGAGCAGTGGTGTCCTACGGTGCAGGAGGTGCCGGTCCCGTGCGGTGCGGCGTGCAGAGTCCTGGGCGCCGGGTCCGCGTGGGCGGCGGGCAGCGGGGCGAGGGCGAGCGCGGCGGCGGAGAGGAACGCGGCCGCGGTGGCGCGGGCGGTGCGGGTGCCGGGTCTCATGCGGTGACCTTTCCTCGGTGGGGGCGCGGGCGGGAGGGAGGCTCGTGAGGGTGCTCGATCCGCCTCAGGCGCCGGCCGTCCAGTCGGGGTGTCCGGGTATCGGCGGGTTCTTCGCACCGAACAGCCAGTCCCTCAGGAACGCGTCGAGGGAGCGGTCGCCGGTCATGTCGACGGTGTGCTTGATGAAGTCCTCGCTGGTGACGGTGCGGTCCTTGAAGCGGTGCGGCCACTGCCGCATGATCCGGTCGAACTGTTGCTGTCCGACCTGCAGTTGAAGGGCGTACAGGACGAGGGCGCCGCCGTCGTAGATGTTCATGCCGCCAAGGGCCTTGGGGAGTCCAGGCGGGCCGTCGCTCGCGCGGATCGTGTCGAGCTTGGCGTAGGTGGCCTTCATCTTGTCGGCCATGACGGACCAGCCGCGTTCCTCGCTGTGGAGGGCGGCGTAGTACACGGCGGGACCTTCGTTGAGCCAGGCCTGCTGCCAGTCGTTCGGGGTGACGCTGTCGCCGAACCACTGGTGGGTCAGCTCGTGCACCATCGTGTTCTCGTACGTGGGGTTGCCGTCGGCGTTGGGCTTGAACCAGTTGGTGCCCATGAGGGTGAGCGTCGTGTTCTCGAGGGCGTCCGAGTACCCGTCGTAGATGTGGATGCCGTACACGGAGAACGGGTAGCGGCCGAACTTGGCCTCCAGCCAGGCGAGATGGTCCGGGGTGCGGTCCACGATCGGGCCGTACTTGTCCTCCTGGCCCTGCGGGACGATGTGACGCAGAGGGAGCCCGGCGTGTGAAGTGCCGTACAGGTAGGTGCCCTTGACGACGGCGATGCCGAGCAGTTCGGTGGGCATCCGCTCGCGCAGGGCGAAGTGCCAGACGGTGGAGCCGTCGGCGCGTTTGTCCTTGCCGGTGAGTTCGCCGTTGGCGGCGGCGACGTAGCCCTCGGGCGCGGAGATGTGGAAGGTCCAGGTGGCCTTGTCGGACGGGGTGTCGTTGCAGGGCAGGAAGGTGTCGGCCCGCGAGGACTGCACGGCGGACGCGAACCCGCCGTCGCTGCCGAACCTCCAGCCGGTCAGGCCGGCCCTCGGGGCTTTGCCGTTGCCGCGGTAGGCGACGGTGACGGTGAACGGGGTGTCCTTGTGGAGCGGGGCGGCCGGTGTGACCGTAAGCTCCTGCCCGGACTTGCCGAGGGACAGGGCGTGATCGGCGGTGCGGCCGTTCACGGTGACGGTCTCGATGGTGTGGCCGTCGGTGTCGAGGTTGAACGCGGAAAGGTCCTGGGTGGCCCGCGCGTTCAGCCGCACGACTCCGGTGAAGTCGTAGGTCACCGGGGTGAAGTCGAAGGTCAGGTCGTAGTGGACGACCTCGTAGCCGCCGTTGCCCAGAGTCGGGAAGAGCGGGTCTCCGACCCCGTCGGACCCGGGCTTCGGGTCGAAGCCGGACGCCAGCGCGGAGGTGCCGAACAGCGGGACGGTGAGCGCGGCGACGCCGGCGCCCTTGAGGAGGGTGCGTCTGGTGGTGGTCACTTCTTGCCCTTCTGCGAGGCCTGCTCGAACTCGGCGCGGCAGGTGTCGCCGCCGGCGTTGCGCCACTTCTTGATCAGGGCGTCGTAGGAGGACATCGGCTTGCGGCCGGTGACGATGTCCTTCAGGCCGTCGAGGTGGATCGTGTAGAGGCTGCCGAGGCCCTTGGAGTCCCAGGTCGGGGAGGAGTAGCTGAGGGTCGGGTCCTCGATCATGATGGGGATGATCTTCGTGTACGCCTCGTGGACGTATTTGGCGGCATCGGGGTGCGTCGCGCTGAAGAAGGCGGGGGTGGCCGAGGCCAGTTTGCTCCAGGGGACGGTGACGTCCTGGGTACCCTGCTTGGTGAGGATGGGGGTGCCTGTGGCGTCGCGTTTGTAGTCGGTGCCCTCGACGCCGTAGTTGATCAGCGTGTACTCGACCGAGCCGAATGGCGAGGCGGCGAAGTCGGCCAGACGCAGGATCTCCTTGACGCGCTCCTCACCGGCCTTGGTGACGAAGCAGTTCTGCAGCGACGCGTTGTCGGTCCAGGCGACGGCGTCGGTGCCCACCGGTGTCATCGGGCGCACGTCGAAGGTCTTGTCGATGGCGGCCATCGCGTCGACGTAGCCCGAACCGGTCGTCAGGTAGCCGGGCATGCCGTCGTAGACGTAGGCCGCCTTGCCGTTCTTGAACAGGTTCGTGTACTCGGCCTTCTGCGCGCCGGACATCTGGACGGTGCCGGGGTAGAAGCATCCCGCCTTGTAGAGCTTGGCCGCCGTCTCGATGGCGTGCCGGTACTTGTCGTCCTCGAGTTGGTAAGTCCACTCGCCGGTCTTCGCGTCGTGCTTCCAGTAGTGCTGAGCGCCTGCCGACATGGCGAGCAGGTTCACGGAGCCGCCGGTGAAGAAGTACTGCTTCTTCTTGGCGTCGCTCAGCTCCTTGGCGAGTTGGACGAGCCGTTCGATGGAGTCGATCTGATCGAGGCTCGTGACACCGGCCTTCGCGAACAGGTCGGCGCGGTAGAAACCGGCGCCGCCGCTGCCGTTGCGCGCGATCGGGATGCCGTAGAGCTTGCCGCCCTTGACGGCGTCCCGCCAGGCGTACTCCGGGATCGCCGCCAGGTTGGGGTAGTCCTTGACCTTGCTGCCGGACAGGTACGGCCCCAGGTCCACGCACTTGGCCGCGAGGAACGAGGACAGATTGTCCACACCGCCGGTTTCCGGGTACATGAAGATGTCCGGCAGCTGGTCGCCCGCGACCATCGTGGAGAACTTGGCCGGGTAGTCGTCGGCGGGCACGGCCGTGAAGTCGACCTCCGCGCCGAGCAGCTTCTCGATCTCCCTCCAGGCGGCGTTCTGGCCCCGCCCGGGAGGCAACGGCGCGTACGTCTCCGTCACGGCCGTGATCTTCTTGGCGCCCTTGAGGGGGGTGCCCTTGGTGGCTCGCTTGAGGTCTGCCGGATACTTCAGGAAGGCGTTCGGCACGCCGGCTGCGGTGCCGGGCAGATCGGCCGGGATGCCGATGTTGCGGACCGTGGACGTCGGCAGCACCTTGCCGCCGATGGTCTCGGCCTCGGCCGCGGTGCCGCCGTCGCCGCACGCCGCGAGGAGCGGGGCCGCCGCGACACCGAGGCCGAGGCCCGCGCCCCAGCGGAACAGGGTGCGGCGGTTGACAGGGGTGGAGCCGGACATCGGGAAACTCCTCAACACGAGGGGACACGGGGGACGTCGTGGGGGGTTCGTGGGCGCCGAGGCGGCTGCCGGGTCTGGGCGGGGTCAGCCCTTGACGGCTCCGGTGAGTACGCCCTTGGTGAAGTACCGCTGCAGGAAGGGGTAGACGAGCAGGATCGGCACCACCGCGATCACCAGGACCGCCATCTGTACGGCTTGCTGCGGGGCCACCGACTCCCCGGCCGCGCCGGAGTCGAGGGCCTGCCCCTGCAAGATGAACGTGCGCAGCACCATCGGCAGCGGCCACTTGTCGTTGTCGCCGAGGTAGAGCAGCGCGTTGAAGTACGCGTTCCAGTACGCGACGGCGTAGAAGAGTCCGACGACGGCGATGACCGCCTTGGACAGGGGCAGCACGACGCGGATCAGGGTGCGGAAGTCGCCGGCGCCGTCCACCTTCGCGGCGTCGTAGAGCTCCTCGGGCAGGTTCATGAAGAAGGCCCGCATCACGACGAGGTTGAAGGCGCTGACCATGGTGGGCAGCACGAGCGCCGCGAAAGTGTTGTAGAGGCCGAGCTCCTTGACCAGCAGGAAGTTGGGGATGACACCCGCGTTGAACAGCATCGTGAACAGGGCCGTCATGAGGATGAAGCGGCCGCCGACGATGTCGCGCCGCGAGAGCCCGTACGCCATGCCGATGGTGGCGAGGAGACTGCAGACGGTGCCGATGACGGTGACTGCGATGCTCACGAGCAACGCGCGGGTCACGCGGCCGCCGGTGAACGCGGTGCGGTAGGCGTCCAGGCTGGGGTGGTCGGGCCACAGGACCAGCCCGTTCGAGCGGATGATGTCGCTCTGGGAGGCGAGGCTCGTGCCGATGACGCCGAGCAGCGGGTACGCGACCAGGCCGACGACCACGACGAGGGCGAGGCCCTTGAGGACGAGGCCGAGCCGGGTGGGCTTCTCCATCCACGGGGGCCGGGCGCCGGAGGGGCGCAGTTCCCCGGGAGCCGGCAAGGGGGCGGGCCGCGTGCGGCGGCGCGTCTTCATTGCGGACGTCTCAACGGTCAGCACCGCGGTACACCCCTTCATGACCGAGCCGGTGGGCGAACTTGTTGGCGCCGATGACGAGGACGGTGCCGATCACGGCCTTCACCAGCCCGACGGCCGCCGCGGTGCCCCACTGGTTGTCCCTGATGCCGTGGAAGTAGACGTAGGTGTCGAGGACTTCACCGGCGCCGGGTCCCACGGCGTCGCGCTGGAGCAGGATCTGCTCGAAGCCGACGGTGAGGATGTTCCCGAGGTTGAGGATGAGCAGCAGGACCAGGACCGGTGACAGGCCGGGCAGGGTGACATGCCAGAAGCGGCGCCAGCGGGCCGCGCCGTCCATGGCCGCCGCCTCGTACAGGCCGCGGTCGATGGAGAGCAGGGCGGCGAGGACGATGATGGTGCCCCAGCCGGCGTCTTTCCACATGACCTGGAGGGCGAGCAGCCAGGGGAAGGCGTTCGGGTCCGTCGTCATGTCGTAGCGCGGCAGACCGAGCGACTCCAGCAGGTCGGGCACGACGCCCGCACCGCCCAGGATCTGCTGGAAGATCGACACGATGATGACCCAGCCGATGAAGTGCGGCAGGTAGACGACGCTTTGTACGAAGCGGCGCAGCTTGTCGCTGACGATGCTGTTGAGCAGCAGGGCGAGGCCGATCGGCACGGGGAAGAACAGGACCAGCTGGACGAGGGCGATCTTCAGCGTGTTGCCCGTCGCCGACCAGAAGTCGGGGTCGGCGAAGGCGGTGGTGAAGTTCGTGAAGCCGGTCCAGGCACTGTGCATGTAGCCCAGGTAGGGCTGGTAGTCCTGGAACGCCACCGTGTAGCCGAGCAGCGGCACGTAGTGGAAGAGCACGAAGTACAGGAACCCCGGCAGGCACAGCAGCAACATCACTTTGTCGCGCTTGAGGCGCTGCCAGAGGGACTTACGGGGTGTGCGGGGTGCGGCCACGGGTGGCGCGGGAGCAGTCATGAGGCGGTCCTGTTCGGCCGGGCGGCGCAGGAACTGTGTTTCTGCGGCGGCAAGTTAGTAAGCGGTTACCGCTGCCGTCAATAGATCCGGTTCAACGTCTCCGCGGCATCTCGCCTCGTGTCGCCCCACACGGCCAGCCAATTACCGGATGAAACAGGTAAGTTGTCACCTCTGTCGCTCTGCTGACCTTGACGATCGTGCCGCAATCTCCTTAGCGTTCCGTCCCGTCATAGAACACGCTTACTGTCCGGAGGCAGGGTGCGTACCACTGACGAGGCGTCGGTCGCTGCCGGTGCCGCCGACGCCACACCGTCCTCGCGGCGGCCCCGCACGGTTCTCGCGATGGACGCGTCGGTCGTCGACGACGTCTTCCCGCCCGCGGTGCGCGCCCGCCTCGAGGAGGCCGCGGACATCCGGCCGCCGGGCGTCGTGCGGGAGTTCACCAGCCCCGAGGCGCGCGCGGCGCTCGCCGAGTGCGAGGTGCTGCTCACCGGGTGGGGCTGCCCGCCCATCGGCACGGAGGTGCTCGACCGGGCACCGCGGCTGCGCGCGGTGATCCACGCGGCCGGCACCGTGAAGACGTTCCTGAGCCGGGACGCGTACGCTCGCGGCATCACGGTGTCCTCGGCGGCCGCGGCCAACGCGGTGCCGGTCGCCGAGTTCACGCTCGCCGCGATCATCCTCGGCGCGAAGCGGGCCTTCCCGCTCTCCCGCCTCTACCGTGCCCGGCGCACCCATCGCACCGACGCCGACCTGGACCGGCACGTGTGGATCGGCACGCGCGGCATCACGGTCGGCGTGGTCGGCGCCTCACGCATCGGCCGCCTCGTCATACAACTTCTGCGCACCTTGGACGCCGAGGTGCTGCTGTACGACCCGTACGTCGGCGACGCCGAGGCCGAGCTGCTCGGCGCGACCCGCACCGACCTCGACACCCTGGTCGCGACCAGCGACGTGGTGACGTTGCACGCGCCGGCCACTCCCGAGACCCGGCACCTGCTGGACGCGCGCCGGCTGGACCTGATGCGCCCGGGCACCCTGCTCGTGAACACCGCACGCGGTCCGCTCGTCGACACCCAGGCGCTCGTCCCACACCTGGTCAGCGGCCGGATCGACGCCGTGCTCGACGTCACCGACCCGGAGCCGCTGCCGCCCGGACACCCCGTCTGGGATCTGCCCAACGTCTTCCTGACCCCGCACATGGCGGGCGCCCAGGGCAACGAGGTGGCGCGGCTCGGCGCCCTCGCCGTCGACGAGCTCGCCCGGTACGCGCGCGGGGTGCCACTCGAGCATCCGGTCCTTCTGGAGGACCTGGAGCGCATCGCATGAGCGGGGCGGGGCCGCACGTCATAGGCTCGGGCCCGGCCGGACGGGAGCACGGCGCACGGCCGGGCGGGGTGGAGCACGCGGAACAGCGCGATCAACAGGGGGTGGGGCGGATGTCCCGGCAGGGTTCCACAGCGGGCGGCGCAGGCGGGGGCGGGCAGCGCCGTGCCACCGTCGTGGACGTGGCCCGGCGCGCGGGCGTCTCGACGGCGACCGTGTCCCGCGTGATGAACCGCAACTATCCGGTGGCCGGGGCGACGCGCGAGCGCGTCGAGTCGGCCATGCGGGAGCTCGGGTACGTGGTGAACGCGCATGCCCGTGCGCTGGCCGGAGCCTCCAACCGCACCGTCGGCATCATCGTGAGCGAGCTGATCGACCCGTTCTACGCGTACATCGCGCGCGGCGTCGAACGCGCGGCCAGCGAGGACGGCCGGCTCTGCCTGGTCTGCTGCCACCAGGGCGACCCGCAGCGCGAGCTCGCCTTCATCGAGCTGATGCACGAGCGGCGCGCCGACGCGGTGGTGTTGGTCGGCGGCAGCGTCGAGGACCGCGCGTACAAGGCCGAGCTGGCCCGGCGCGCCCGGGAGCTGGACGCCGGCGGTTCGAAGCTGGTGCTGTGCGGGCGGCCCTCGCTGGGCGAGAACGTGCCGACCGTCGGCGTCGAGTACGACAACGAGGGCGGCGCCTTCGCCATCACCGACCATCTGATCGCGCAGGGCCACGAGCGGATCCTCTGTCTGGGCGGTCCGCCCGGCCTGTCGACGGCCCGGGACCGGCTCGCCGGGCACCGCCGCGCCCTGGAGCTGCGTGGGATCCCCCGGGATCCGCGCCTCGAACAGCCGGGGGCCTTCAGCCGCGCCTTCGGGTACCGGCGGATGGCCGAACTGCTGCGGGACGGGCCTGAGTTCACCGCGGTGTTCGCGGGGAACGACATCGTGGCGGCCGGCGCGGCCCAGGCCCTGGAGGAGGCCGGCGTGCGTATCCCCCAGGACATGTCGCTGGTCGGCTACGACGACATCCCGGTCGCCCAGGAGCTGCGGCCGCGGCTGACCACGGTCCGGATCCCGCTGGAGGAGATGGGCCGGCAGGCTGTACGGGTGGCGCTGAGCGGCGGCGACGAGGACGACTGGCGGGCCCCGACGACCGGCACGCTGCGGCTCGGCACGCACGTCGTGGTGCGGGAGTCGGTGGCCTCGCCGCGCGGCGGGGCCGCGGGAGGCACACGGCCGCGCCAGGGCTGAACCGACCGCCCACGCGCGGCCTCTGTGCTTGTTTCTGCTCGGATCAGCGTCGATGCGCATAGTAACGAACAGAAAATCGGCGGACCCTCTTGCGGCCGCATAGCAAACGCTTACATGCTGACGCGCAGTCCCACCGCTCGTCCCGCCCCTGGCTCTGACGTCGCCCGTCCTCATGGGAGTCCCCGGATGCGCCCTGCCCACAAGCCTGTTGCCGTCCCCGCTGCCCCCGCGCCTCGCGTGCCGCGGGCCACGACCTGACCGGCTTCCTCGCCTGCACCTGGGCGATGCCGATCGACGCGCAGGGCCTCGCGGAGATCGCCGCTCTGAACCTCCCGCGGCCGACCACGGACCCGAGCACGCTGACCGTCTGACGTCGTCACGCGCCGACTCGCCCTCAGCACAGTACGGATCACCTCAAGGAGACGACACCTCATGCGCACCCCCGCATCCCCGTCCCGCCGTACCGTCCTCAGCTCTGTCGCCGTCGCCGGCGCCGCACTCGCCGTCGGCGGCCTGGCCGCGGGCTCCGCCCGGGCCGCCGACGGTTCCACCGTGCCGCTCGTCGCCCGCCCGTCCGCCGAGACCGAGCGGCTCCGGCTGGGCAAGGCGCTGCGCGCCTCCGAGTTCCAGGCCACGGGCCGCTACGTACCCGCGGCCACCGCGCTCCGGCTCGACGTGCTGCCCTACGACGGCCTCGTGCCGACGCTGTGGATCGGGCAGTGGGACTACTACGGGAAGGTCACCGAGCCGCGCGGCTATCCGCTCAAGCCCGGCGCGAACACGGTGACCGACCCGCACGGCGGCCCCCTCTACCTCACCCTCGAAGGCCGGGGCGAGCGCGCCGCCGTCATGTTCAAGACCGGGTCGGTGCCCATGCCCGTCTTCGCCCTGGGCCGCACCCAGGAGGCCGACTACCAGCGGCAGTTGGACACGTACACCGACGTGCCGGTCGTCGAGCTGCACGGCCCGCGCTCCATCGTGACGCTCACCCGGGACGGCGCCCTGCAGTACCGGGGCGAGGACCACGCCGCGCTGTTGCGGCTCATCGAGCAGATCATCGAAGCCGAGTCCGACATCAGCGGCCTCGACAGCTCCAAGCCGGTGCACCGGCCCAAGGCCGGCGGCTACCACTTCACCGAGGTGTCGGTGGTGCCGTCCGGCGTCGGGGCGTACGCGACACACGGATACAACGGCTTCCCGCGGGCCTATCTCGACCGGGCGACCACCGTGCAGGGCCTGCTCACCCGCGGCTGGGGGCTGTACCACGAACTCGGCCATCTCCACCAGCAGATGGCGTACAAGCCGACCGGGCTGACCGAGGTCACCGTCAACATCTACTCGCTGGCCGTGCAGCGCGCCCTGGGGCAGCCGTCGAACCTGTTGACCGTCGACCCCAAGACCGGGCTCACCTACTTCCAGTCGGCCCAGGCCAAGTTCGGTACGGCGGGACTCGCGTACGAGAGGTCCTTCGGCGCGTACGAGAAGCTCGTGCCGCTGCGCCAGTTGGAGCTCGCGTTCGGCGACGACTTCTGGCCGCGGCTGCACAAGCTGGTCCGCGAGGAGAGCCCGCAGTCGGACTACACCGAGACCGCCAAGCGGTACCGGGCGCTCGCCACCTACGCGAGCCGTGTCGCCGAGCACGACCTGACCGACTTCTTCGTCACCACCTGGGCCTTCCCCATCGACGCCCAGGGCCGTGCCGAGCTGGCCGCGCTGAACCTGCCGAAGCCGTCGGTCGACCCGGCGACGCTGACCGACTGACCCCAAGAGAGACGACCGACCATGGAACTGAGCAGACGCCAGACCCTCGCGCTCGCCGGAGCGGGCGCCGCCACCGCCTTCATCCCGCTCACCGGCGGCTCCGCCACGGCCGCGGCGGCGGCCGACGATCCGTACGAGCCGTTGCTCGCACGGGCCGCGCAGCAGCTGACCGGCGGCGCCTTCGACCCTGCCGACCCGGACTTCGCCGCCGCGCTGACCGCCCTCGACACCCAGGCCGCCGACTGGTGGAGCAAGCTCGACACCTCCGCCGGCCGCAAGGCGCTGTGGGCCGACCTGTCCCCCGCCACCGACTCCGGCATGTTCGGCCAGAGCTACACGCGACTGCGCACCGTGGCGACGGCGTGGGCCACCCCGGGCACCTCGCTCACCGGTGACGCGGCCGTGCGCGACGGGCTGCTCGACGCGCTGCGCTTCCTCAACACCGTCGGGTACAACCCGTCCCGCGGCGAGTCCGGCAACTGGTGGTTCTGGGAGATCGGCGCGCCCCGCGCGCTCATGGACACGTGCGTGCTGCTGCGCGCACAGCTCCCGGCCGAGGACCTGGACGCGTACGTGAGGACGGTGGCCCGGTTCGTTCCCGACGCGGACCGGCGCACCAACTCCCCGAGCCTTTCGGAGACCGGCGCCAACCGGGCCGACAAGGCCGTCATCGTCGCCCTGCGTGGCCTGCTCGCCCGCGACCCGGCCACGCTCGTCAAGGCCCGCGACGCCCTGTCCGACGTACGCGACAACGGCAAGAACAGCCTGTTCACGTACGTCACTTCCGGGGACGGCTTCTACCGTGACGGCTCCTTCGTGCAGCACTCCTACGTGGCGTACACCGGCACCTACGGCAGTGTGCTGCTCGGCGGTGCGGGCCAGCTGATCGCGCTGCTTTCCGGCTCCGACTGGGCCGTCACCGACCCGTCGGTCGACATCCTCTACGAGGCCGTCGAGCGGAGCTTCGGGCCCGTCCTCTTCGACGGGCTGATGATGGACGCGGTGCGTGGCCGCGCCGTCTCCCGGGAGCGCGCCCGGGACCACACGGACGGCGCGGTGACCGTCTCGTACATCCTCCAGCTCGCGGACGGCGCGCCGCCGTCCTACGCGGACCGCTGGCGGGCGGCGGCCAAGGGATGGATTCTGCGCAACCAGGAGACGCCGTACGCCGGGCTCGTCGGGATCCCCGCGCTGGCCCGTGCCAAGGCCCTCCTCGACGACCCGGACGTGCGCCCCGCCGACCGGCTGACCGGGCATTTCGTGCTCGCCGACATGGACCGCGTCGTACACCGGCGCCCGTCCTGGGCCTGCGCCCTGTCGCTGTCGTCGAAACGCATCGCCGCGTACGAGGCGGGCAACGGCGAGAACCTGCACGGCTGGTACACCGGCGACGGCATGACCTACATGTACGACGGCGACGACCTGGACGCCTTCGGCGACTCCTTCTGGCCGACCGTCGACCCGTACCGGCTGCCGGGCACGACCGTCGACACCCGGCCGCGGACCGATCTCGGGACCGGCGGCGGGACCAGCACCTTCCGCCCGAAGAACGCGGTCGCGGGCGGGGCCGCGCTCGACGGCCGGTACGGCGCGGCCGCGATGGAGCTGATCGCGGACGGGTCCACGCTGCGCGCCAAGAAGGCGTGGTTCCTCCTCGACAACGCCGTGGTCGCGCTCGGCGCCGGCATCACGGCGAGCGACGGCCGGACCGTCGAGACGATCGTGGAGAACCGCAACCTGCACGCCGACGGGGCGCCCCGGCTCACCGTCGACGGTCGCCCGCAGCCCACGGACCAGGGCTGGACGGCCCAGCTCGACGACGCTCCCTGGGCGCATCTGGAGGGCACGGGCGGCTACGTCTTCCCGGCCGGCGGCCCGCTGCGCGCCCTGCGCGAGGAGCGCACCGGCACCTGGCGCTCCCTCAACACCGGCGCGGACACCGCCGGGAGCACCACTGCCGTCACCCGCCGCTACGCAACCCTCTGGTTCGACCACGGTTCCTCCCCCGATTCCGCTTCCTACTCCTATGTCCTGCTGCCCGGCGCGACCGAGGCGGCCACGCTCGCCTGGTCCCGCTCCCGCCCCGTGCGGGTGCTGGCGAACACCGCGGACGTGCAGGCCGTCGCCTCACCCCGGCTCGGTCTCATCGCGGCGCACTTCTGGGCGGCGGGCACTGTCGACGGGCTGTCCGCCGACGGGCCCGGCACCGTCCTGCTGTCGCGGCGCGACGAGGGCATCACGGTCGCGGTCGCCGATCCGGGCCGCACCACGACGACCCTGACCGTCGAACTCCCTTTCCCCGTCCGCGAGGTGGTCGCCACCGACGACACCGTGACCGTCATCCCCGGGCGCCGGCCCGTGATCTCCGTCCGCGTGGGCGGATCACACGGCCATACGCACACCGCCCGGCTGCGCTGATCCCGCGGCCGCGCCCCGACCCGATCTCCGCCGTCCGCCGTCCGCCGAAGGAGCCAGCGAACCGCCATGCCCGCCCCGTACTTCTCCCTGCCGCCCACCGACCGCGTCCGCTCCCCGCTGACCGGCTGGACCCGGGCCCACTGGGAGGCACTGGCCGACCGTCAGCTGGCAGCCCTGCTGCCGTACGCGACAGCGGGCTTCGCCCAGTACCGGCTGCCGGGGAGGACCAGTTGGTCCGGGGTCGTCTCGGACGGGCTCGAAGGGTTCGCTCGGACATTTCTGCTGGCCTCCTTCCGGATCGCGGGGGCGGGCGGCACCGACGAGCCGGGCTCGTCCGTCGTCTCCCACTTGATCGAAAGGTACACGGAGGGTCTGACAACGGGCACGGACCGTGACGGCACGGAGGCCTGGCCCGCCCTCACCGACTGCTCCCAGCAGATGGTGGAGGCCGCGTCCATCGCGATCGGCCTGCACGAGACCCGCCCCTGGATCTGGGACCGGCTCGACCCCCGGGTCCAGGAGCGGGTCGTCGACTGGTTCTCCGGCTTCGTCGGCGGCCGCACCTGGGACAACAACTGGCGCCTCTTCCAGGTGGTCTCCGAACAGTTCCTGGCCTCCGTCGGCGCCCCGTACAGCCAGGACGACATCGACGGCGGACTCGACCGGATCGAGGACTGGTACGTCGGCGACGGCTGGTACACCGACGGCGACGGCCGCAACTTCGACTACTACATCGGCTGGGCCCTGCACCTGTACCCGCTGCTGTGGGCACGGATGGCGGGCCCGGACGGCGACGGCGGACGCGCCAAGATCTACAAAGAGCGGCTGTCCGCGTTCCTCACCACGTATCCGCAGTTCTTCGGCGCCGACGGGGCGCCCGTCCACCAAGGGCGCTCGCTCACCTACCGGTTCGCGGCGACCGCGCCCGTGTGGATGGGCGCGCTCACCGACTGCTCACCGCTGGCCCCCGGCCTGACCCGGCGGCTGGCCTCCGGGACCGCCCGGCACTTCGTCGAGCGCGGGGTGCCCGACGAGCGGGGACTGCTGCCGCTCGGCTGGTACGACACCTTCCTGCCCGCCACCCAGCCGTATTCCGGGCCCGCTTCCCCGTACTGGGCGAGCAAGGGCTTCCTGGGGCTGCTGCTGCCGGCCGATCACCCGGTTTGGACGGAACGCGAAGTCCCGCTGCCCGTCGAGGAGTCCACGCAGTACACGGCGCTGCCCGCCCCCGGCTGGCTGCTGCACGGCACCCCTCACGACGGCATCGTCCGCCTCGTCAACCACGGCAGCGACCACAACCCGCCCGACGGACCCGCCGCCGACGATCCGCACTACGCCAAGCTCGCCTACTCCACCGCCACCGCCCCCGAGTCCGCACCGCACGCCTGGGCGCGCACCGTCGACAACCACCTGGCGCTGCTCGCTCCCGACGGCACACTGTCGCGCCGGCGCCGCATCCACCCGCTGACCTGCGAGGGACAGCGCGCCTCGTCCCGTCATGACGCACAACTCCCGGGACACGACGAAGAGTTCCCGATCGAGTCGGTCAGTGTGCTGCACGGCCCCTGGGAGCTGCGGGTGCACCGGGTGCAGGCCCCGGCCGGTGTCACCGTGCGCGAGGGCGGTCACGCCGTCGCCGACACCGACCGCCCGCACGGGGAGCGGGGTCCCGGCTGGGCGCTCGTCCGCACGGCGTCGGGTCTGACGAGCGCCGTCGTCGCCCTGTACGGCTGGGACGAGGAGACGGGCGTCGCCCATGAGGTCGAGGCCAACGCCTTCGGCCCGCGCTCGGCGACCCCGTACCTGCGCGCTCACAACCACCCGGGCGGGGCGAGCGTGCACGTGAGCCTGGTGGCGCTGACCCGCGACAGCGTGCACCCGCGGGCGCTGCGCGCTTCGCTCGCGTGCGTGGTGGACGGGGACAGCCGGGTGCGCGTCACGTTCCCGGACGGCGAGGTCGTGACCGTGTAGGCGCCGCGCGTCACACGCCCGCACCCGGTGACCAGGCGGTCGATGCGCACCTTCGCAGCGGGCGATCCTGGCACCACCGCCACCGCCATCGCCATCGCCACCGCCACCGCCGTCACAGCACCACCACCGAGCGGAGCACCTCGCCGCGGTGCATCTTGGCGAACGCCTCCTCGATGTCCTCCAGCCCGATGGTCTCGGACACAAACGCGTCCAGGTCCAGCCGCCCCTGCCGGTACAGGTCGATGAGCATGGGGAAGTCACGGGAGGGCAGGCAGTCGCCGTACCAGCTGGACTTCAGCGCCCCGCCGCGGCCGAAGACGTCCAGCAGGGGCAGCTCCAGCTTCATCTCCGGGGTGGGCACGCCCACCAGGACGACCGTGCCGGCCAGGTCGCGGGCGTAGAAGGCCTGGGCGTAGGTCTCCGGGCGGCCCACCGCGTCGATGACGACGTCCGCGCCGTGTCCGTCGGTCAGCTCCTGGACGGCCTTGACCACGTCCGTCTCACGGCCGTTGACGGTGTGGGTGGCCCCCAGGGTGCGGGCCTGGGCCAGTTTCCGCTCGTCCAGGTCCACCGCGATGATCTTCGCGGCGCCGGCCAGGCAGGCCCCGGCGATCGCCGCGCCGCCGACCCCGCCGCAGCCGATGACTGCCACACTGTCGCCGCGCAGGACAGACCCGGTGTTGATCGCCGCGCCCAGCCCGGCCATCACGCCGCAGCCCAGCAGCCCGGCCGCGGCCGGGGAGGCCGCCGGGTCGACCTTCGTGCACTGCCCGGCCGCGACGAGGGTCTTCTCGGCGAACGCGCCGATGCCCAGGGCCGGGGAGAGCTCGGTGCCGTCGATCAGCGTCATCTTCTGTCGCGCGTTGTGGGTGTCGAAGCAGTACCAGGGCCGGCCGCGCCGGCAGGCCCGGCACGTGCCGCACACCGCCCGCCAGTTGAGGATCACGAAGTCACCGGGCGTGACCTCGGTGACGCCTTCGCCGATCGACTCCACGACGCCGGCGGCCTCGTGTCCGAGGAGGAAGGGGAATTCGTCGGTGATTCCGCCTTGGCGGTAGTGCAGGTCGGTGTGACACACACCGCACGCCTGGATCTTCACCACCGCCTCGCCCGGGCCGGGATCCGGGATCACGATGGTGTCCACTCGCACCGGCTCGCCCTTGCCGTGAGCCACCACGCCTTGTACCTGCTGGGCCATGACTGAGGTCCTTTCGTGTCCAGGTTGTGCGGTCCGCGTGCCCGGTCGACCGGGTCCGTCGGGACAGGGACCGTCCTTGTGGATGATTCCTAGTCGCCGGCCTTGGGCCTTGACCCGGTTCCGCTGACAGGTGCGAGCCGGAAGCGGGGGTGCGGGTCGGTGGTGCCGTCCGCGAGGTCGGCGAGCATGCGGCCCAGCAGGGGCGTGAACTTGAAGCCGTGTCCGGAGCAGGCCGTGCCGACGACCAGCGGGCCCACCCGGTCCAGCAGGAAGTCCTCGTCGGCGGTGTTGGTGTAGAGGCATGTCGTCTCGGTGGTGACGGCAGGTTCGAGGCCGGGCAGCCGTTCGGCCGCGAACGCCAGGACCCGGCGGCGGGCGGCCGGGTCCACGACGCCGTCCCGTGTCTCGGGGTCCACGACCCGTCCGCCGAGGTGTTCGGCGACCTTGACTCCCTCATCGGCCGTGGGCATGCCGTAGATGATGCCGCCGTCCTCGTCCTGGAAGCTGAAGGCCGGCCAGGCGGCGTCGGGGTCGCGTTGCGGCAGGTGGAAGACCTGTTCTTGGGTGACCGTCAGCTCCGGCAGGGTGATGAGGCCGGCGAGGAGGCGGCTCGTCCACGGGCCGACGGTGACGACCGCGACGGGGGCGGTGAACATGCCCGCGGGTGTGTGGGCACGGACGCCGTCCGCGTGGGTTTCCAGCGCGGTCACCGGTGTGTGGTGCAGGACGTGGCAGCCGGAGCGGGCGGCAAGGCGCTGGAGTGCCGGGAGCGTTGCGTCCGGGTCGACGCGGGCGGCGTCCGGGTGGAACAGCACGTCACCCGGCAGGCCGAGTTGCGGCCAGCGCGACCGCGCCTCCTTCTCGGTGAGGAGTTCGAAGGCGGCTCCCTCGCTGGTCAGTGCGGCGGCGGCCTGCTCCAGACGCTGGGGGCGTCCGCCGTCCACGGCGCCGACGGTGGAGATCAGGCTGCTTTCGCTGTCGGCCTCGAGCCGGTGCCACATGTCCAGGGCTTCGGTGGCCATCCGCGCGTACAGCGGGTCGGTGTAGGTCAGCCGCAGCAGCCGCGATCTGCCGTGCGAGCTGCCGGCCCGGTGGCCGGGTGCGAACCGTTCCAGGAGGCAGACGCGGCGGCCGCGTGCCGCCAGCTGCCAGGCGGTGGCGGAGCCGGCGGCTCCGCCACCGACGACGAGGACGTCGTAGTGGTGGTCGTGGTCGGATGTGTGCATGGGGAGTGCCTTTCGTGAGGTCGCTGTGGCTGCCCGCGCCTACAGGTCCAGAACGAGGCGGGGGCAGCGGGCGCGGCCGACGCAGATCATCATGGTGTCGTTCGCGGCCCGCTCCTGCGGGGACAGGAGGCTGTCCCGGTGGTCGGGGATCCCTTCGACGACCTTCGTCTCGCAGGTCCCGCAGATGCCTTCGCGGCAGGAGTTCAGGGCGCTGATGCCGTGTTCCTCCAGTGCCTGGAGGATCGTGCTGCCCGTCGGCACGGTGATGCTCCGTCCGGTGCGGCGGAGCACCAGCTCGAAGGGCTGGTCGTCGTCGGCCGTGGGCGGGGGCGGCTTCGCCGTGAACCGTTCCAGGTGCAAGGTTCCGGGAGGCCAGTCCGCGCAGCGGTGTTCGAGGGCGCCGAGCAGGGCTTCCGGGCCGCACGCGTAGACCAGGGTCCGCTCCCGCGGCGCTCCGACGAAGGCGTCGAGGTCGAGGAGCCCGTACTCGTCCTGGGGACGGATCAGCACACGGTCGCCGTGGCTCGCGAGGTCCGGCAGGAACGCCATGCCCGACCGGGTGCGGCCCCCGTAGAGCAGGGACCAGTCCGCCCCGGCGGCCTCGGCATTGGTGATCATGGTCAGGATCGGGGTGATGCCGATGCCTCCGGCGACGAACAGGTAGCGCGGTGACGCGACCAGCGGGAAGCGGTTGCGTGGGCCCGTGACGTCGAGGATGTCGCCGGGGCGCAGGGTGTCGTGGACGGCCCGGGAGCCGCCGCGCGAGGCCGGCTCACGCAGGACGGAGACCCGCCAGGTCGAGCGGTCGGCGGGCGAGCCGTTCAGGGAGTACTGGCGGACGTGTCCGCCCGGCAGGTGCAGGTCCAGGTGCGCGCCTGGTGCCCAGGTGGGCAGGTCGGTGCCGTCGGGGTGGCGCAGATACACCGACAGCACGCCCTCCGCCTCCCACGTGAGCGCGGTCACCCGCAGGGTCAACCGCTGTTCCGCGCCGGGCTCTTGTGCAGGGGATTCGCTCACGGCACCCACCCCAGCGTCCCTCCTCCTGTGGCGCTGAGACGGACCATGGCGACCCTGGAGGCCGCTCCGTCCGGCCTTCGTACCGTCACGCGCAACGGATCGTCACCGGCCAGCACCAGCGCGTCCGCCTCGGAGAGCAGGTGGCGGTCCTCCAGGAGTACGCGGCCACCGCAGGCGATGAGGACGACGAGTTCCTCCTCCTTGCGATGCACGACCGCGGTGCTGCTGGGGTCGACGACGTCGACCGCGGTGACGACCGTGGCGGGGTCGGCGGCGACTTCCAGGATCGTCCCGCCGGGGACTTCCGTCGCGATCCGGTGTACGGGGAGACCGGGGGCGTCCGTCTGCGTTCGGCCGTGGGTGAGCAGACGCACCTGCCATTGCCACGGTTCGCGCCGTGGTGTGTCCGGCGAGGCGGCGACCTCCCTGCAGTGGTCGCCCAGGGGCCGGTGGGCGTTGGCCCGGAGCAGCAGCCTCATGACCGTACCTCCTCTTCTCCTCTGCCCTGCGCCGTCGTCGGGTCGTGGTGGGTGTGCGCCGGATGCTGCCGGGCGTTCATCGGACCGCCGCCAAGAACGCCCGGGTGCGCGGGTGCCGGGGGTCGGTGACGACCTGCTCGGCCGGGCCCGTCTCCACCGCCTGGCCGGCGTCGAAGAAGACGACGCGGTCGGCGACCTCGCGTGCGAAGCCCATCTCATGGGTGACGACGACCATGGTCATGCCGGAGCGGGCGAGGTTGCGCATCACCGTGAGTACGTCGCCGACGAGTTCGGGGTCCAGGGCCGAGGTCGGCTCGTCGAAGAGCATCAGTTTGGGCCGCATGCACAGTGCGCGGGCGATCGCGACGCGCTGCTGCTGGCCGCCGGACAGGTGGCGGGGGTAGGCGTGGGCCTTGTCCTCCAGGCCCACCTGCCGCAGCAGGCCCCGGGCTCGTTCGGTGGTCTCGTCCTTGCTTTCCCGCAGCGCGCGCAGGGGTGCCTCGACGAGGTTCTGGAGGACCGTCATGTGCGGAAACAGGTTGAAGTGCTGGAAGACCATGCCGATCTCCGTGCGCTGCCTGCAGATCTCGCCGTCGCTCAGTTCGTGCAGTCGGCTGCCGCGCCGCTTGTACCCGACGACCTGTCCGTCCACCCACATTCTGCCGCCGTCGATGGCCTCCAGGTGGTTGATGCAGCGCAGGAAGGTGCTCTTGCCCGATCCGGAGGGGCCGATGAGGCAGACGACCTCACCGGGGGCCACCTCCAGGTCGACGCCTTTGAGTACTTCCAGTTGGCCGAAGCGTTTGCGAACCCTCTCGGCCCGCACCATGGGCATCGCGCAGTCCGGTCCGCGGCCGGATATGCGGGGCGCGGTGTCTGTCATGAGGCGGCCCTCCCGGTGGCCATCGGGGCGTGGGTGCGCAGCAGGCGTCGCAGTTGCTGCAGCGGGGTGGGCGGCTGAGTGCGTTCACCGCGGGAGAACCGTCGCTCGAGATAGAACTGACCGGTCGTCAGGACAGTGGTGACGACCATGTACCAGATGCTGGCGACGATCAGCAGGGGGATGGTCTGGAAGTTGCGCGAGTAGAGGATCTGCGCGGAGTAGAGCAGGTCGGGCACGGCCAGCACGCTCACCAGGGCGGTGGTCTTCAGCATGCCGATCGTCTCGTTGCCGGTCGGCGGGACGATCACCCGCATGGCCTGAGGGAGGATCACCCGGCGCATGGTCTGCGCCTTGGTCAGCCCGAGGGCTCCGGCCGCCTCGGCCTGGCCGTGGTCGACGGACTGGATGCCCGCTCGCACGATCTCGGACATGTAGGCGGCCTCGTTCAGCCCCAGTCCCAGCACGGCCGCGAACATCGGAGTGATGATCTGGTTGGCGTCCAGCGCCACACCGGGGATGCCGAAGGTGAGCTTCGGGTACAGGGCGGCCAGGTTGTACCAGAACAGCAGTTGCACGAGGACCGGGGTGCCGCGGAAGAAGGAGACGTAGAGGAACGCCGCCGACCGTACGACGGGGTTCACGGAGAGGCGCATGATGGCGAGGGCGATGCCCAGCACGATGCCGATGGCCATGCAGACCGCGGTGAGTTCCAGGGTGACAGCGAGTCCGGCGCCGATGGACACGTCCCGCAGGTACGCGTCCACCACGTCCCAGCCGAAGCGGGGGTTGGTGAAGACCGAGCGGAGGGTCGCTGCGCCGAGGAGCAGCAGCAGTGTCGCGGTCACCCAGCGGCCGGGGTGGCGCTTGGGTACGACGGTGAGGCCGTCGGACGGGTCCTGGCCGGCCCCGCCGAGCCGGCCCGCGACGGGTGTGATGGGTACGGCCACGTCAACTCCCGTTCGCGGTGCCGGGGATGCGCGAGGCATCGGGGATGTCCCACTTCTTCATCAGCGCGTCCATGGTGCCGTCGACGAGCAGGGCCTTCACGGCCGCCTTCAGCGCCGGCCGCAGCGGTGACCCCTTGAGGACCGCGAGGCCGTAGGGTTCGGGCGAGTACGGCGGGCCCGGGACGAGTTCGAACTTGCCGTCCGACGCCTTCGCCTGGATGGCGAGTGGCACCGTGTCGGCCATGACCGCGTCGACGCGACCACTGACGACGGCGAGGTTGGCGCCGTCCTGCGACGGGAACAGGTCGATGCCCACCGGTTTCCTGCCGGCCGCGGTGCACTTCTTCGAGATCTCCGGGAGGAGTGTGAGCCCCTGCTCGGAGCCCTTCTGTGCGGAGAGCGAATGCCCGCACAGGGACAGCGGCTTCATCGCAAGGCCCTGCGGGTTGCCGGCCGGGACGGCGATTCCGGTCCCGCCCTGGACGTAGGTGACGAAGTCGACGGTTCTCGAGCGCTCCGGTGTGATGGAGAAGGCGGAGGCTCCGACGTCGTACTTCCTGGCGGCGAGTCCCGGCAGGATGCTGTCGAAGCCGGCGTTGACGTGCCTGACCTCGAGGCCGAGCCGGGCGCCGACCGCCTCGGTGACGTCGACATCGAAGCCGATCATGGTCTTGTTGTCGGTGTCGAAGTACTCGAAGGGCCGGTAGGAGGCGTCGCTCGCCACCGTGAGCACCCCCTTGCCCTTCACCTCGGCGGGGAGCAGAGCGGCGGCCGCCGGGTCGGTCCGCACGGCGGGTCGTGCGGACCCGCTCGCCCCCGTCGGTGCCGCCACACCGTCGGACGCGTGGGTGCAGCTCGTGGCGAGGGCCGCCGCAAGGATCAGCGGGCCGACCGCGCGCAGGGTGGACAGGATCGCAGCGCGCATGGGTCACCCCCGCGCCGCGGCCGGGACGGTCCCCGCCGACCGCACACCTGGTCCGGGCGTCGCGGCGCCCGCACGCTCCGCGGCGAGCAGTTGGCCGAGGATGCGGCGGGCCTTGGCCACGCCGGCATCCTGACCGATGAGGACGTCGTGTTCGCCCTCGGGCCGTGCGCGCATGCCGATCTCCTGCTCACGCAGCGCGTCGGCGTCCTCGCGCAGCACGATCGCAAGGCCGGACTCCAGTTCCTTGGTGGCCCACTCGGCGTCCACGGCGAAGTTCCGGCTGAACGCGTAGTAGTACCAGGTGGTGCGCTCGTCGACGGGTGTGATGCCGTTGAGCACCTTGATGAGATGGCCCTCCTCGCGGGGGCGGCCCCGGCCGGTGATCCCGGAATGCAGCACGTGGTAGCTCGGCACGTGGAACTCGGTGGCGTGGAACCGGTCGTACAGGCCCTCGGTGCCCATCGTGCGCGCGTACAGCGGCGGGGCCTCGACGCCCGGCATGAGCCGGTCCACGGTGACGACGTGGCCGTCGACCTCGACGGTGATGCCGTGCTCGTAGATGTAGTCGTCGCCGACCGTCGTCCGGTGCAGGAACGACTCGTGAGTGAGGTCCAGCAGGTTGTCGTGGATGAGGTCGTGCCGGCACTCGAACAGCACCGTGTGAGTGACGGTCGCCCAACCCGGGTCGCTCATCCAGTGCGTGTCCGGGACGAGGCCCTCATCGGCGCGTTCGGCGTCGCCGGTCCACACCCAGATCCAGCCGTCCTTCTCGACCAGTGGGTAGCTGCGCACCCGGGCCCGGGCGGGGATCGCGGACTGCGCGGGGACGCGGGTGCAGACGCCGTCGGGTCCGTAGGCGAAGCCGTGATAGCCGCACTCCACGGAGTCCCCGACCGTGCGGCCGGCGGACAGTGGGTAGGCGCGGTGGGCGCACCGGTCGGCCAGGGCCACGGCCCGGCCGTCGGGGGTGCGGTAGAGGACGATGGGCTGCTCGCAGACGACGCGGCGCACGGGCTTGCCGGTGACTTCGGCGGACCATGCGGCGACATACCAGGTGTTGAGGACAAACACGATCCAAACCTCCTTTGGATGCGGTGCGCACACCGTATACAGTGGATTCACGGGAGACAATGGGTCGGGCGGGATGATTCTCTTCCCCCAGGCCGAGGAAGCCTCGGTGGCAGGCGCCGAACGACGAGGACGGTGACAGGACGTGAAGCCATTGCGAAGTGACCCCAGGGACGCACGCCCCCTGGGCGTGCGGGTCTACGAGCGCCTCCGTGACGAGATCGTCTCCGGGGCGCTGGAGGCCGACGCGCCCCTTGTACAGGAGCAGTTGGCGGAGCGGCTCGGAGTCTCGCGCACTCCGCTGCGGGACGCGCTGAACCGGCTCGCCCACGAGGACCTGGTGACCTGGGTCCCGGGCAGCGGCTACATCGTCAACGCCCTGAAACCGAGCGACATCTCAGAGGTCTACCAGGTGCGGCAGTCCATGGAGACCCTCGCCCTTCGGCTCGCCTGCGGCCGTCACGACCGAGCACAGCTGAACCGGCTGCTGGCCCTCATCGAAGACATGGCCGCCTCCGACCCACTGGACTCGGCGGCCCAGTTCGAACTCAACCGCGCGTTCCACATGTCCCTCATCGAGCCCTGCGGCAACGCCCTGCTGCTGCGGATGATCGACACGCTGTGGGACCACCCCGTGAACCGCCGGATCACCCGCTCCTACGTCGACGACGCCGCGAACGTCCCCCTCATGGTCAGCGAACACCGCGCGATCTTCGAAGCGGCCCGCGCCGCCGACGAGGAACTGCTGATCCGCCTGGCCACCCAACACATGTACACGGGCTACCGCGAGACACTGCCCGAGGACAGCAACATCGAACTGCTGCCAAAACCCGACACGGACCGGGACAGCTGAGCCGGGCACCCAACGACAGCCCCCCGCCCCCGGCACTGCGCGAAGGGACCTCCACCGCCAGTGTGCTGAGCGGCGGCGACTGTACGGCTATGGGTGTGACCTTCAGCGATAGACGGCCAACAGCAAGAAGGTCGCTGGCCGGCGACCCGTGCTCAAGGGTGAGTGGCTTTCACTCAGAGACGGTTGGCCCTCCCGGGGCAGTGACACGGTTGGCAGTGGTGGGGCGTTCAGCTTGCCGAACGCGTGGTGGCGGGCCGTCAGCGTTTGATGCGTCCGCGGACGGCCAGGGCTGCGAGGGCGAGCAGGGTGGGTTCCATCAGGCGGGAGGCCATCTCCACGTAGGTGCCGGCAGTGGTCAGGTCCTGTCCGCTGGAGCGGAACACGACGGAATTGAGCGTGACGTTCAGATCCTTCTCGCAACGGTCACCGGTGATCCTGTTCCCGACGGGGTTCTGCGGGTCACCGCACTGCTCAGTGAGGACGGGAGCCGTCCCGAGTCAATGGCGGGAGTCGGCTACTCGTCGGCGCTGCTGTGTCGATTTGTTTGACTTCAGTCGAGGCCTTATGGCGTGGGCGTCGAATGTACACGTCCCGCGGTCGGCGACGGTCAGTCGGGCCTCGCGGACCGCGGGAGGGCCGGCCCGCGCGCTGGAATCGGCTGCCGGGCGGAGCTGGGCGTAACAACGCTGCCCTGCCCGCCAGCCCGTACGGTCACGTGTCACGCTGTCTCGCGGCAGGGGTCAGCCTTGTCGGCGGAAGTCGAGCATGTAGAAGACCTTGTCGTAACGGTGTTCGCCGACGGCGACGAAGTCGGGCAGGCGGCCGTATTCGGTGAAGCCCAGCGACCGGTAGAGGTGCAGGGCATGGGTGTTGTCGCCACGGGCGTCCAGGGTGAGGACCTCGATCCCCGCCTCCCGGGCATCGGCGATCAAGGAGGCGGTCAGCGCCCGGCCGACACCACGACCATGGGCAGCAGCATCTACCGCGATCTTCTCAAGGTCGGCGTGTGGCCGATGGGTCGGTCGGGCGTAGCGGAGCCAGTACCCCAACCCGACAAGCCGACGGTCGAGGTAGGCGGCACGCAGGGCCGCATCCCCGGCTTGCACCGCGGAGATCACGTGGTCGAGCAGTTCCGCCACCTCATCCCGAGAGGGTGGTTCGACCCAGCCCAGCGCGGCACCTCCACTGACGAGGTCCGCCAGGATCTGATGGGCCGACTCCGCAAACCGCGCCTCCAGATCCGGATCCGAAGTCAGCTCCCTGGCATCAAGGATGACGGGCTCAGTGGTCACATCGCTGGTCATGGCCGAGTTCATACCGGCAGCCTAGCCAGCCCAAGGCCGAGTTGAGATCCCACGCTCCAGCTTCGGCTGCAGCCAGCCGTCACTGACCTCGCTCCTGGCAGAGCCAGACGATGTCCAGGGCGGACAGGTAGCGCAGGGCGCGGTAGGTAATGGAATGACCGACAGCTGATCGACGGGCGCGATGCGCACGTCCTCGCCTCCTGGTCGCCGGCGTCCCACTGTCGCCGGTTGAAGCACCGCTCCCTCACGGTATTGCGTCGACGGTACGTCTCGCGGTCGAAAGCGGGTGGCCGACCTCCCTCGCGGCTGGGGTTGCGTCGGTGTCGCTGCTGATCGACCTTCTCGGGGATGACATGGCCGGTCGGCATCGGGGGTTGAGGAAATCGGAACGAAAACCGGCGCTAAGGATTCGTCAGCCCTGGTGGGGCGCTGACGGAGCGTCGGCGGCCAGACCTGCCTGAAGTCATCCCACAGATAACGCCCCATTATCTGCGGCGTCGCTGATCGCGACCTGTGGCGACATCCGTGGGGCCGTGATGTCGGCCTGGGCTGACGGTGCGACCTGATGTCAGTTTGGATTGACAGGCAGGGAATGTCAATCCAGACTGACAGGCATGGAAGCGGGAGATCTCTCAGAACGCCTCAGGTCGCATGACCCCGCGGTGGGACTGCGGGCCGTGGGCGCGCTGCATCGGCTGGCCGAGCAGGTCGAAGCGGCAGCGGTCGCACGCGCCAGAGAGCAGGGATGGTCCTGGGAACAGATCGGCGATGCTCTCGGCGTTTCCCGGCAATCCGTGCACGCCAAGTACGGGAAGTGAGACGACCATGTTCGAACAGTTCGCAGCAGGTGCCCGTGCGGCCGTCACTTCGGCGCTGGGCGAAGCCACACTGCGTGGCGATCGCCGCATCGGTACCGAGCACCTCCTCCTGGGAGTGCTCCACGAGCCCGGCTCGGTCCGGGCCTTCGGAACCGACCTGGAGACCGCGCGTGCCGCTCTCGATGCCCTTGACCGGTCCGCGCTGGCCGTGGTCGGCATCGACGTCCAGGGGATCGAGCGGCCGCCGATTCCAGCCTCACGCAAGCGCGCTCCCTTCACCTCCGGCGCCCGTGCCGTCCTCCCACGCGCCCTGGCCGAGACGAGGAAGGCCGGCAGTCGGCGCATTGCACCAGAGCACCTTCTGCTGGCCCTGCTCGACTGTAAGCAGCCCGATCCTGTCGCAGAGCTCATGGCACAGCTCGGCATCGACCGCGCCGTCATCCGGGAACGCATTCGGCGGGCGGGCACCTGAGGCGCGGATCCCCAGCCAGGCCCACGGCCGCTGGTCTCACTCGTCTTCGGGGGCGCCCGGATCGCGCAAAGGCCGCAATCCACCGGGCAGGTCGGGGAGTTGGAGGGAGGACCGGCCGAGCATGTTGATGTGGTGCCTCACGAACGGGGAGAGGCGGGCCACGTCCTCTTCGCTGGCGTCGAAGCCGTCCGCGCGCCGCTGGTTCACCGCGTCGTCCATGTAGCGCGTCGTGAACAGCATGAGGGCGAGGACCAGACCGAGCGCGCCGATCTGGTCCTCCGTGCGTCCTGGTAGCGCTGGTGGAGCTGTCCGTTGCGGCCGTGGAAGATCTTCCGGGCGAGAAAGTGGCGGCCTGAGGCCGACCCGGCCGCGGGCCGCGTCCTGGAACGCGCCGAAGTCGACGCTGGGCCACAGTGGCTCTTTCAGCCCCCAGTTCTCGTGGTCCCAGAAGTAGACCGCTCCATGATTCTCTCCTGGCCGCAGGCTGACCACCAGGCGCTGTCGCCGCCACCGTTCATGGCGATCGGCAGCAGGTCCGGTGTGAACAGCTCCGTTGATCGCGGATCCTCCTCCGCGGCAACCCACAGCAGGGCAGCCCTCGTTTCGAGGGCACCCTCCGGGTCCTCCAGCGCGCACGAACCCTCGGGCGGAAGCACGTAGCCGGTGTACACACCGTCCAGCTGCCAGAGAGCCACGAGGTCAGCCGGAAGTTTCGTTCCAAGGGCCTGCTCGACCGCCTCGATACGCCCCGCGTCCACCCCCGCTCTGAACAGCCGCTCCTCCGCCCCATGACCGAGCAACCACGCCCTGATCCGCTCAGACGACCGCTGAACTCCTTGATCCACATTCATCCGCCGATACTTCCACGCACAGAAGACGCTCCGGCCCCAGCAATACCAACGCCAACACTCCCAGCAGAATCGCATCGCACCGGTCGACATCGCGTGGCGTCCCTGTCCGCCCGAGGGATGGGAATCGGGCAGGTTCTCGGTCACAGTGGACGTACGCGGTCCAGGGGAAGCCGTGACGGGGGAGGAAGACCGATGACGGAACCCGGTCTGTTCGAGCTGGAAGCCGTCGTGGTGGGGCAGCCGAAGCGCTCACGGTGGCGCAGATACGTGGGGCCCGCCCTGGTCGTGTCCACCGTGCAGGGGGCTCCTCTCGCCTGGGTCACGTACACCGACGACACATACGCTGTCCTGACGAATACGTCCGGCGAGTTCATCGTCCGTATCGAGCGGCTCGGGCTGGTGGAGTTCCGCATCGTGCCGTTCGGGTCGGTGGAGTTCCGCTTCATCGGTGCCGCGGACCGAGAGGTCGGCAGGGCCGGTGCCCGTGGACTCGTCAAGACCCGGCAGCTGAGCCTCCGGACGGAGCAGGGACGCCAACTCCTCCTCACGCGGCTGGGTCTCGTGTCCACCGAATGGCATCTCACGGAGACCGATCCGGAAGAGAGCCCGGCGCCGGAGATTCTCGGCCGGGTCACGGTGAGCACCATCGACTCCTGGATCGGGTTGCAGCAGTACGTCGTCGAAATGGACCCCCGCCTGGACGCCTCCGAACGGCGGACCGTTCTCGCCTCGGTCGTCTGTCTGCACCTGCTCCGCCGGCCTCCGGGTGACAGCGCCGCGCCGGTGTGAGAGGGGCCCTGGTGCTGTCGCCGGGACGGTTCACCGGCTTCACTGCCCGCTTCGTCCACAACACCTCCTGAGCTGAGTGCCGGTCGGGGCTCTCCGGTCGGCCCGCGGGTCCCGCGGGATCACTCCGGGGCCCAGGGGTGGGCGTCGAGGTAGGCGGCGATGCGCGCGCGGTCCCACGCGCCGTCGGCGATGGTGACCCGGTAGCGGCGGGCGAGCACGGCGCCGGGAGCGAGCGGGCGCTCCTCGCGGAAGGCGAGGGAGGGATTGACCATCGGGACGGGCTCGCTGCGTACGAACCAGAGCGGTCTGCCGCCCTCCTCGTCGGACGGGTCGGGCTGGAACAGCACAGTGGCGTGGCCGTCGACCTCGTCGTGCTCGCCGATGTAGGCCAGCCCCGGCGAGACGGCGCCCATCACCTCCGGGCCGTCCAGGCCGCCTGCGGCCAGCACCCGGCCGCCGGTGAAGGACCGCGGGCCGCGCCAGAAGAAGCCGCAGTAGGAGGCGAGTTCGCGGCCGAACACCGCGGGGCTGCCGAACAGCAGCTCGGCGCCCCGGACGTTGCGCAGTTCGGTGGCGAACTCCAGGGTCCAGCTGCCGCCGGCCGGCTCGACGTCCCTGACGGTGAGGGCGCGGCGCTCCCTGATCCACTCCTCTCCTTCGGCCGTGATCCAGCCCAGGGTCTCGGTGAAGCCGTCCTCGCCGAGCGACGCGAAGCCCAGGTGGTCCTGGCGGCCGACGTTGGGCAGGTTCAGGTAGCCGCTGGCGGGGGCGCCGGGGGTGTAGGTGCCGCCGCCCCAGAAGTTCTGTCCCGACAGGTGCGAGGCGGTCATCGCCAGCCCCTTGTGCCAGCGGTGGTCGTGCGGGCGGTTGCCGCTGATGACGCGTCCGGCCAAGGTGCGCAGCGGGTGGACGTAGGGGCTGGGGCACTCGGAGGGCGGCAGGTCGGGTCGGTAGTGGTAGCGGAACAGTTCGCTGCCGTCGGCCAGGGCGCTGATCCGGTCGCCGGGCCACCGGACCAGGCGTGTCGCGTACTGGTTGAGCATCAGTTCCCTCGGGATGCGGCGGGGGCGGGCGCCCAGCCGGGGGTGTCGCCGTGCAGACGGTGGTAGAAGGGGTCGGCGGGGGTGAGGTCGGCGCGGCGCGTGGGTGTTCGGGTGAAGGCGGCGCGGTACAGCGCGGTGACCAGTTCCAGTGACTCGCGCCCGGCGGGCCCGGACAGCGGCGGGCGCTCCCCGCGCTCCATCGCGTCGAGCAGGTACGGGAGTTGGGCAGTGTGCGAGCTGGGGACGTCCGGTTCGCCAGGCGGCACGGGACGCGGCGGGGTGTACGTCCAGTCCGCGTCCCCGTACCCGTACAGGTGGCGCAACTCCACTGTGGCGTCGGCGAAGTCGAACCGCAGGTAGCTCTCCTCGCGCCGTGAAAGCGCGGAGTTGACGACGGTGGCCAGCGCCCCGTTCTCGAAGCGGACCAGTGCGGTGGACACGTCCTCGACCTCGATGTCGCGCTGCAACCGCCCGGCCATCGCCTGTACTTCGGCCCACGGTCCGAGCACCGCGAGCATCAGGTCCATCTGGTGGATGCCGTGCCCGAGGGTGGTGCCGCCGCCCTCGGTGCCCCACCGGCCGCGCCACGGCACGGCATAGTAGGCGTCGGGCCGGTACCAGGCCGTCACCGACTGGGCGACCAGCGGCCGCCCGAGGTCTCCGACGCGCACCTGCCGGATCAGGCGCCGGGCGGCGGACCCGAAGCGGTGCTGGAAGATCACCGAGACGTAGGGGCCGCCGGCGCGTTCGGCCTGCTCGATCCGGTCGAACTCGGCCAGCGACAGCACCGGCGGCTTCTCCAGCCACACCCATGCGCCGGCGGCCAGGCTGCTCAGCACCGCGTCCAGGTGGGCGGCCGGCGGGGAGCACAGCACGACCAGGTCGGGGTGCTCACGATCGAGCATCAGGTCGAGGTCGTGGTAGGCGGCGGGGATGCCGTGCCGGGCGGCGAAGTCCTCGGCGCGCTCGCGATCGACGTCCACTGCGGCCACCAGTTCGGTACGCGCGGCCTCGGCCGCGAAGGCCGGCAGGTGGGCTGCCTCCGCGATGTGCCCGGTGCCCACGAGGGCGACCCGGATTCTGGTCATGTGTGCGTGCTCCCCTGCGTCCTGACTGGGTGAGTGACAGCTTGTGCGGCGGGTGTGCGGAGGGGCGGGCCGCGCGTGGCGCGGCCCGCGACTCAGTGCGCCGGTCCGTAGGTCACGTCGGTCACCACCTCGGAGCCGGTCTGCCGGGCGGGCGCCTGGAGCAGGTTGGTGGCCCGGGTCTTGGCGAAGCCGACGTCCGGGTTGGAGTTCAGCGAGATGCTGTCCTTCTCCAGGATCAGACCGGCGTTGGCGGAGTTGCTGAAGGTGTCGGGGCCGGCTGCCGGGTTGCTCGCGGTCACGCCGGCCGGCGAGGTGACGGCCATGGGGCCCGCCGCGACGCCCTGGGGGTCGGTCAGGCTGCCGCCGTCCGCTGCGAAGGAGAGGCTGCCGCCGCTAAGGCCGACGACGCCGAGGATCTTCTGCTGCGGCGTGTCGGGGGCGGTGCCGCCCGCGGCGTCGGTGAGGTACGGCAGGCCGGCGATGTAGGACAGCGTGACGCCCTCGGGCACCGCGCCGGCCGGTACCCGGGTCGTGACGTGTACGGTGCCGTCGAAGACCTCGTAGCGGGTGGTGACCGGGATGACGGCGCCGCCGGGGCCGCTCATCCGCTGGGTGACCTCGCGCGCCTGGCCGCCCTTGACCGGCACCGCGCGGGTGGTGGTGGCCGCGCCGGGCTCGGGGGTGAGGAAGTGGGTGCCCTCGGCGTCGGTCCAGGCCAGGCCGATGCGCTGCTTGCCGTCGGTGGCGGCGTGGATGACGTCCGCGTTCCCGGCGGACACCAGGTACGCCGAGCCCTGCGCGTCCAGCACCACCGACCCGTCGCCGACCCGCAGCTTGTACGGGGAGTTGACCGTGGTCTCCTTGCGGTACCAGTGGCCGGGGTCGGTGAACTGCCAGATGGTCATGAACGCGAAGTGGCCGTCGGGCACGACGGTCTTGTCGGGCTCGGTGCCGGTGTGCGTGTACTTGAGGCTGGCGGTCGCCAGGTACCGGCCGAGGTCGTCCTCGATGAGCGGGCTGTAGTGCTGCAGCCCGTAGACCGCCTCGTAGCCGGGGCGCAGCTCGTTGTGGCGCGGGCCGCCGTAGTCGAAGCCGCGGGCGCCCAGCCGCATGTCGAGGTACTCGGCCATCTCCAGGCCGTCCTGGTAGAAGCGCTTGTCGCCGGTGAGCCGCCAGCCCTGCCACAGGAAGCCGAGGGTGATGCCGCCGTAGTTCTGGTCCAGGCCGCCGGAGTGCTCGGGGTAGAAGGTGTAGCCGCGGTCGGTCTGGCGCAGGGTGCGTACCTGGCGGGTGAACACGTCCATCGCGTCGGCCTTCAGCGCGGCGGCGGTCTTCTTCGGCCAGCCGAGCCGGGTCATCTGCTGGCTGAGCTGGATCGCCGCGTCGACGGCCCCGATGGCCTGGTTGTCGGCGTCCTGCGGGTTGAACTTCGAGACCTTCGTCAGCCAGGTCCAGTAGCCCTGGCCGAGGTCGACGAGCTCGGCGCGCTGGTCGTCGCGCAGCAATCCGTCGCCGTACTGCAGGACGTTGGCGACGTGCAGCAGCGCCCACACGGTGGTGGGCCAGTCCCCGCCGCCGTCGGCGAGGGAGTAGGGCATGTACGCGGCCCAGGGCTGGCCGCTGTCCTTCACCAGGACGGTGCTGTTGCCGGGGTTGTCGGCGGTGTAGATCCGGTTGGCCAGGTACCAGTCGATGCTCTTTTGGAACCCGGCGACCACGGCCGGGTCGTGGGTTCTCGAGTGGTAGAGCGCCAGCAGGCTGGAGGCGCCCAGCGAGTTGTCGCCGAGGTCCTTGGTCTTGCCCTGGATCTCCAGGCTGCCGTCGGCGGTCTGGTGGGCGAGCATCAGGTCAACTTCGCGCTTGAGCTCCGCGGTGTAGGTGTCCTTGCCGTCGGGGATGTCGCCGAGGCGGACGCTGAGGTTGGTGGACAGCACCTGTGCGGGGGCGGCGGCCGGTGCGGTGCCGGCCTGGGCGCTGCCCTGCAGGGTGCTGGCGATGAGCGTCCCGGCGCTGAGGGCGGCGGCCGCGGCGAGCAGGGACGTACGGTTCTTGGGCATGGCTCTCCTGGGACTCCTGACGAAGGGACGCGCGGGCCGGGGTGGGCCGGGCGTGTGAAGGAGGGGCGGTGCGGGGCCGGTTCAGCCCTTGAAGCCGGTGGTGGCGATGCCCTGGACGAGGTGCCGCTGGAAGAAGACGAAGAGCACGAACAGCGGGGCGAGGGTGACCGTCGCCATGGCGAACATCGGCCCGAGGTCGGAGCCGGAGGTCGCGTCCAGGAACATCCGCAGGCCCACCGGAAGGGTGTGGCGCGCGGGGCTGTTGAGGTAGATCAGCTGCGAGAAGTAGTCGTTCCAGGTCCAGATGAAGGTGAAGATCGCGGTGGTGGCCAGCGCGGGCTTGGTCAGCGGCAGCAGGACGTGCCAGAAGGTGCGGAACGGTCCGCAACCGTCGAGCGCGGCGGCCTCGTCCAGCTCGTTCGGCAGCCCGCGCATGAACTGCAGGTTGAGGAAGACGAAGAACGCGTCCACGGCGAGGAACTTCGGCACCACCAGCGGCAGGTTGGTGTCCACCCAGCCGAACTTGTGGAAGATCAGGTACTGCGGGATGAGCAGCACCTCCTTCGGCAGCAGCAGCGTGCCGATGGCGACGGCGGTGACGAGTCCGGCGCCTATGTCGCCATGCAGCACCTGCTGGCCCTCGGCCACCGGCGGATCGCCGTCGTCACCAGCGGCGAGGGCCAGGCACTCGCGGTGCGGGCCCGGATGGCCGGGTGCGAACGGGCCCTGGCCGACGCGGGACTGACCCTCGACAAGGAGCTGGTGGCGACCGGGGACTGGTCCATCGCGTCCGGCCGGGCCGCGATGGAAGGCCTGCTCGATCGCCCGCAGCCGCCCACGGCGTACTTCTGCTTCAACGACAGCATGGCCATCGGCGTGCTCCAACTGCTGCGCGAGCGCGGCATCGACGTGCCCCGCGAGGTCTCCGTCGCCGGTTTCGACGACACCCCGCCGGCACCGCTGCTCACTCCGCCGCTGACCAGCGTGCGGGTCTTCAGCGCCGAGCAGGGCGAGCGCGCCGCCCGCACCCTCATCGGCATCCTGCGCGGCATGACGCCCCCCGGCGCCCCGGTGGTGCTGCCCAGCCAGCTGGTGGTCCGCGGCTCCACCGCGCCGGTCCGCCCACAGTGACCCGTGACCGGTCACGGCGGCGCCGCCCGCCACGCAGGCCGGGCGGAAACAGCCGTGACACGGCAGCGCTGTGGGACGGTCGGTGCGAGTCGTTTCCGCAGTGGCACGGGCCCTGGCCGGCGGCATCCGCCCACAGGGCGGGTCGGGCTCTCAGCCGTCGCCGGTGCGGACCGGGCCGGTCGTCGGGTCGGGTCAGTCCCACTGTTCTTCCGCGAGGGAGTTGACAACTCATGGCTGTTCTCCTTCGCTTCGGCCTGAACGGCGTCTTCACCCCACTGACGCAGCCGCGCGCGAAGATGTGACAGCGATCCCCGGGCCCATATGAGGGTGCGGTGCCGGCAGGCTGCCGGCACCGCACTCTTTCGGGCACGCGCCACTCTTTCGCGCATGCGCCGTTACGGGCGGGCCTCGCCTTCCGCGGTGAGGACGGTCTCGTAGGCCAGTCCAAAGCCGTGGTGGTGCAGCGGGTCCTTGGTGCTGAAGGGGACGTCCTCGGGGTGGGCGTCGACAGCGGCCATCGAGATCGGAAGATCGAACGGGAGGCGTCCCTGGGGGGCGGAGTCCCCGAAGACGATCTCGGCCAGGACGTCGTCCTCGGCGCCGAAGTCGGCGAGGACTGCGGTTGCCGGGAGTTCCACGTCACGAAGGATCGCGGGGCGCTCCAGGTAGACGAGGAGGACGGTGGGGACCTCGGCGGCGATCGCCTGGACGTGGGCGATCTGGTCGGGGGTGAAGTCGAGGTCGCCGCCGTGGAAGAAGGCGGTCATGCCGTTGGGGTCCTCGCGCCAGGGCGCGTGCAGCCGCAGTAGTGCGACGTCCGCCTGCGCAGGGTCGGGGACGGTCTCGGCGCGTCCGTGCAGGGCCTTCGGGGCGATGCCCTCGGTGTAGACCTTGGTGCCTTCGGCGAGCGGCAGCAGGTTACGGGTGTTCTTCAGCAGGACGGTGGAGTCCGCTTGTGCCTTTCGGCCCGCCGAGCGCAAGGGCGCGCTGCCCGTGACCGTGCGGGTGCGCTCGGGGTCGACGTAGCGGTGTTCGAACAAGCCGAGGCGGAACTTCTCCAGCAGGAGGCGGCGTACGGAGGAGTCGAGTCGCGTGACCGGGAGTCGGCCGGAGTCCACGAGTTCCACGACGAGTTCCGGGCACTGGTCGCCGCCGAACTGGTCGACTCCCGCGCCGAGGGCCGCGGCGATCCGCTCCGGGGGCGGGAGGTGTTCCAGGCCGTAGCTGTTCGGGCCGAAGGGGATTCCGTGCAGGGTGGTGCCCTGGATGACGTACCAGTCCGTGACGACGATGCCGTCGAAGCCGAGCTTGTCGCGCAGGATGCCTTGGACCACGGGCTTGTTGAAGGCGAAGGCCAGTTCGGGCCAGTCGGTGCCGACCGGCTTGCCGTAGTAGGTCATGATCTGGGTGGCGCCGGCGGCGATGGCCTGCTCGAAGGGTTCGATGTGCAGGGCGCGGCTGTCGCCGGGGTAGACCTGCTCGGGGTAGCGCAGATCGTGTGCGTCGTTGCCCTTCAGCTGGGGGCCACCACCGGGGAAGTGTTTGACGACCGCGGAGATGCTCCGGGGTCCCAGTTCGGGGCCGCCGCGCAGGCCGGTGAGGAATGCGGCGGTGAGCCGGGCGACGGTTCGCGGGTCTTCTCCGAACGTGCCGAAGCCGCGGGACCAGCGCGGTTCGCTGAAGATGTCCGCCATGGGTCCGAGTGCCACTCTGAAGCCCATGGCGAGGTATTCACGGCGGACGATGTCGGCGTACTCGGCGACCCGGCGCTCGGCGTCCGGCAGCGCGGCCAGGCCCGGGTGCTCGGGCCAGCGCGAGAGGGCGTTGATCGTCTGTCCGGTCGTGGGACTGGAGAAGAAGCCGTGGCGGGGGTCGGTGGAGAGGGTGATGGGGATGCCCAGCCGGGTCGACTCCGCGAGTTCCTGCACCCGGTTGTGGAACTGGGCGATGGCGTAGGGGTCCTCGCCGTTCATCAGGTGGAGGTGGGTGATGTGACGGTCTGCGACCACGTCCTGCTGCGTGGGTGCGGCGTAGTCCTCGTTCGGCCCCGCCAGCAGCGACCCGTCGTCGTTCATGACCGTGGCCGGTTGGAACAGCTGCCCGGCTTTTTCCTCCACGGTCATCCTGCCCAGCAGGTCTTCGGTGCGTTCCTCGGCGCTGAGCGCGGGGTCGAGGTAACGCGGGCGGGCGGTGGTGCTCATGTACGGGGGTCCTTTGGCAGGTTGGATCCCGGCCGGGCAACTGTCAGGTGTTGTCCGGCCGGGAGCGCGGGGGGCGGGGTCAGCGGGTGGCGCGGATCTTCAGCAGGAAGGGCAGTGCCAGCAGGCCGACTACGCCGCCGAGGATGAACAGCAGCGGGTAGTTGTCGCCGTGGCCCCCGATCCGCAGCACGAACGGGGCGAGGAAGGGCACGAGCGAGAACGGCAGGGTGACCGCGATGTTGGTGACGCCGAGGTCGCGGGCGATGGTCGTCTTGTCGTTCATGGTCGCGGTGGCGAAGGCGAAGTACATCCCCATCAAGATGCCGTAGCTCAGTCCCTCGACGGTGGAGCCGATCAGGAAGACGTCGATCGATTGGGAGACGACGATGATGACCACGGACACCGCGCCGATCACGGCGGAGGCGGCGAAGACGGGCTTGCGGCGGTCGAAGCGGTCCGTGAGCCAGCCGCCCAGGGGCGCGCCGACCAGGGAGGCGAGTCCGTTGAGCAGGGACCAGATCACCAGGATGTGCGGCAACTTGTCCGCTGAGATCCCGAGCTGGTTCTGCATGTAGTAGACGTGGTAGGTGCTCAGGCCCACGGTGCTGATACTCATCAGGAAGAGCGCCATCAGGAACCAGGCGAAGTCGGGGGACTTGCGCGGGTTGACGGCGAAGCTGCCGAGCAGGTCTTTCAGTCCGAAGGGCTGGGGCTGCTCTGCGCGCGTGTCGTCCTCCTTCATCACGGGCAGCAGCAGGGCGCAGGTCACCAGTGCCAGCGCCACGGGCAGCCCGATCTGCGGCAGGATCTGGGTGGGGAACAGGTCGATGAAGTAGGTCCCGACCATGACCGACGCCGTCACGGTGGCGCCGGAGATGGAGCCGAGCAGGCCGTGCTGTCGCTCCGGGAAGCGGTCCGCGACGATCGCCAGCATGCCCGCCACCGCGGCGTTGACGAAGCACTGCATGATCATCCAGCCGACCACCAGCAAGGTGAGGGAGTTGGTGAAGGCGATGAGTGCCGCTCCGGCGGTGGTGCCGAGCAGGCCCACGACGATCCAGGGGCGTCGCCGCCCCCAGCGGCTGCGGGTGCGGTCGCTGAGCCGGCCGAAGACCGGGTTGGCGATGACCGCGACCAGTGCGCCGATGCCCGCGATGATCGAGTAGGACGTGGTCTGGTTCTTCGGGTCGAGGACGGAGACGCGCAGGGCCACTGTCACTGTGGCGGGCAGGTTGATCGCCATCCACACGCCGAAGATCGCCAGCGTGTAGAGCACGACGAACAGCGGGGTCGCGGGGGTGCGCTCGCCGTGTCTTGTCGCGGTCTCGGCAGCGCCCGGCGCTGCGGGGCCTGCGGGGGCCGTGGGGGTCATTCAGGGGCTCCTCGTTGAGCTGGGCGCCGATGTCCAGGATCGCGCACACCGTCCGGAATCGATTCCGGGATCGATTCCGGAATGCTAGGCTTCACATCGGTCGGGGTCAAGAGCTGGGAATCAGGCAGGCAGGACGCGATGGCGCGACGAGTGACACTGGCCGACGTGGCCCGCGAGGCGGGGGTCGGCCGGGCGACGGCGTCGCGCGCCCTCTCCTCGGACGACCACCGCGACGTGAGTTCCGAGACCCGTGAACACGTACGCGAGGTCGCGGCCCGCCTCGGATACCGGGCGTCCGCCACGGCACGCGCCCTGCGCACCGGCCAGAGCCGCGCTCTCAGCGTGATCGTCCCGGACTCCTCGTGGAGCTGGTACGAGGCAGGCGTGCGCAGCGTGTCCCGCGCCGCCGCCGAGCGCGGCTACCGGGTGCTGCTCCACGTCGTCCCGCTGGATCTGGCGGCCGGCGCGCGAGGCTGGGGCGGCTCACCGACCGCGACCGCGATCGCGGACCTGGCCGATCTCCCCTCCGAGGGCGTCATCCTGTTCGGCCCCGCCCTGCACTCCTGCGTGCAGGAGCAGGCGGCCCGCCTGGGGCTCCCGGTCGTCGCCGTGGACGACGTCGCTCCCGACAATCCGGTGCCCACGGTGTCCTGCGACAACCGGGACGGGGCACGCGCCGCCGTCGGCCATCTCCTCGCGCTCGGCCGGCGCCGCATCGCCCACCTGACCATCTCACCGCACGTGGGTTTCGCGCAGGATCGGCATCAGGGCTATCTCGACGCCCTCGCGGAAGCGGGCATCCGTGCCGACAGCCGGCTCGTGATCACCCACGAGGCAATGACACCACCCGCCCGCATCCCGGAGCTGGAGGAATTCCTCGCCGAGGGACCTGAGTGCGACGCGCTGTTCACCGTGGGCGATTTCATGGCGGCCGCGGCCCTGCGCACGCTCCGGTCCGCCGGACGCCGCGTCCCGGACGACGTGGCAGTCGTGAGCTTCGACGACGACACCTCGGCCCCGCTGCTCGACCCACCGCTGACCACGGTCCGCCAGCCGTACGACGCCATGGGCGAGACGGCGGTGGACCTGCTGCTCCGCCAGATCCAGGGCGAGCACATCCCGGCAAAACGCTGGTACCTGCCCGGAACGCTCATCCTCAGGGAATCGGCCGGCTGACCACCGCGCAGGCCTTGGCGACCATGCCCGACGGCCGAGCACCCGTCGCATACCGGGGCGTGCCGCACCGGGCCGCCGACCGCGTTCATCCGGACCTCCGGTGAGCGGCGGACGCCAGTCCCGGGGCGGCCACCACTCGCCGCTGTCCGGGACCAGTTCGACGTGCGGTCCCGGCTGAGCCGCAGCGCCGCCACGGTCCTGCCCACGTCGGCCCGGCCCGGGCGCAACGCAATGGGTCTGCCCGGCCGTTCGTCGCCTGCCGGCAGCGGCGCGCGCCGATACACGAACATCGCGCGCCGCGAACTCCGGCGAGGACACCCGGCACAGGCCCATCACGGCCTCCTCGGGGTCGCCGCCCTGAGCGATCCGCCGCGCCGATGCGCCGACGAACCGCAACCGCCCCGCGTCGCCCGGCGTCTTCGCCGGGCACGTCACAACCGGACGAAGGTTCTCTGATGCGGCGACAGATCGGGCTCGCGAGGGGGCACGCCGACCCGTTCGATGCGAGCTTGCGGCGGGACGGCCGCCGAGGTGACTTCGGCTGATCAGCCTGCTGTCGGGCTGTCCGGGACCTGCGCTCGCGTGAACCCGTGGCTCCGTTCGACTTTCGCCACATGCAGGGTGTAGCTCTGGTACCACTCGGCTTGCCCGCGCTTTTGCGCCGCACGGTGCTCGGCGTTGCACCGCCACTCCGTGAGGGCGTCGGCGTCGCGGAAGTACCCGACGGTGATGCCCAGCCCGCCAGGAGTCTGCGCGTGGTCCATCCCCAGGAAGCCGGGGACGTCCTTCACCAGGTCCTCCATGCGTGCGTTGGTCTCGCTGTAGCCGCTCTGGTCCTGGGTTCGCACCGTAGTGAAGACAGCCATGTAGTAGGGGGGTTCAAAGGCCTCGACGGGCGCGACAGGCGCTTCCGAGTGATTGCTCATGGCGGCACCGTAAGGCGGGATGCTCCCGACGATCCAGCGTCTTTCCTGAACGGGATACAGAAGGGAGCGGGCTCTTGACCAGAACCGTCCGCGCTCTCCCCCGGCTCCCGGAATGTGCGACATCCCGCGAGTTCCCCGGACCTCCGCTGAGCACTTGACCCTGAGGCCAGGGGGTTCTTCCCCCGTCGGGGGTCGACGTCCTGCCGACGTAACTTCGGGATTCCTGAATGTCTCTCGCCTTGTCCGACCGATCTGTGTTCTGGATGAAGGCGGGGGTCGATGCACCTCGGTGCAGTGGCTGGGGGATGATCCCTGCGTGACAGGGGAAGCGGGTGCGGGTGCGGGCGTGGATGAAGCTCATGCGTGGGACGCGCGGTTGGGCTGGGCGTTCGGGCTGATAGCCGACGATCCCGCGGTCCGGGCTGCGGCGCTGGTCCGTCTTGCTGATGTCCAGGGGAACGTGCTGGATGCCCTTGGTCGGCTCAATGAGTTGTGGCGCTTGACGCTGCCGCTGGGGGGACAGAAGCAGTGGCGGGATCCGGCCTTCCTGCAGGCACATGAGATGTACCTCGAAACCGGAAAGTATTCGCTGCCCAACGCGTTGTGGAACCGCCCGCCCGGGGACATCAGGACGTGGCAGGGTCTGCCGTATGCGCTCCTCTTCCTGGAATGGGAGGCAAGGTATCCGCAGGAGTGGACCCGGCATGCCAAGGAGTGGGGCACGAAACAGAGCCTCATACGGAACGTGGCGGTCGCCGGCCACAGCGAGACGGCCAGGGCGAAACTTACGGACCTGGTCGAGATCGTCGTTCAGAGGGCGTACCGCTGCAAGGACCGCGAGTACCTGCGCGTTGCTCGAGCCGTCGACAGTGAGGATCTGCGCGGCAGGCTGGAAACCGCCGCTCGGTCTGACAACCCATGGGCATGGCGACATGCCGGCTATGTTCTTTGGCTCCTCGATCGCCCCGAGGTACCCAACACGATCCACGTCTGGCGGAACTGGATTGCGACCGAAGCCGGAGGGTGAAGACTCCACCCGCCCCCTCCGCGAGGCGATCGCCGACTCGGTGGCGGCGCTTCTGCCCACTGGCGTCCCGAATGTCTTCGGCCTCGGGGAACAACGGAACAGCGACCACTGTAGCGGTAAGCACGGTTCCAGCAGGTCACGACCAGGGCGGCGACGCTCTCAGGACTGCCTCCTGACCCCGAGCACGTCCCCTCCCTCCCCGGGGCTACGATCCGGTTGATCACCGAACCGGGGAGGGGACATGGCCGAGGGCCGGGAAGCGACGGACGCCGTCGCGGAGAGACCGGTGGAGCTGGCCTACCGGCTCACCGTCGACGACCTTGGGGCAGCGATCCGCACCCGGGCGAAGGTCACCAGAGCGGGCCGATTCCGGCGTCGGCTGCTGATCTACACGCTGGTGGTCACGGCCGTCGGAGTCCTTCTGTCGACGCTCGGCGACGGCCGGCGTGACACCCCGTGGTACCTGTACCTGGCGCTGGTGGCCTCCGTCGCCTTCATGACCGCCGGGCCGCGGCTGCAGGCCCGCCAGTTCCACCGGCTCAGCGAGCGGCAGGGCGACTTCCGCACCGTCGTCGACGACACGGGGATCCGCCTCACCACCGCCCACAGCTCGGCCACCCTCGACTGGCACCTCTACCCGCGCTATGCCGAGACCCCGGAGCTGTTCGTGCTGCTCAGCGCCGACAAGTCAGCCGTCGGCGTCGGCGTCCTGCCCAAGCGCGGCCTGAGCAACCCGGAGGATGCAGACCGGCTGCGGGCGGTCTTCGGTCGGCACCTCGTACGCGCGGACGCCGCCGCGGCGCCGGACGCCGACAGGACGCCGAGCCGGGGCCGGGACGTCGGGCGCGCAGCGGGTTCCGTCGGGCTGCTACTCCTCGGGCTGGTGCTGCTCTTCTTCGCCTACGCCGCCGTCCAGAAGGCCGTGGACCCAGATGCCTTCCCCGGGCTCCAGCACAACAACGCGCCGGTCTCGGCCATCGCCCTGATCCTGGGGGTGCCGGCCGTCGCCCGCGCGTGGTGGGTCGTACGCCGGATGAAGGTGATGCGGATCGTGACCGCCGTGCTCGCCGCAGCCGTGCTGCTGGTCGGCGGCGCCGCCGTCCACCGCATCGGACCGATGCTGCACTGCTGGGGCTCGGACCGGATCGCCCGGGGCCCCGACGGCGACTACGCCTGCTACCGCTTCTGAGCGGGCCCGGAGCCCACTCCTCGGCGGCTGCGCGGCCCAGCCACCGCAGTGGCCGAGATCAGCTCCACGCTCTGCACGGTCACGCCGTTGCGATTCGACCAGGCCCACAGCGTCGTCGCCACCGCAACCTCGATGGCCGGAGCCATGTGGCAAATGGCGGCCCCCGGCACGGGGCTACGCGACTTCTACGAATCAGAACCCGAACTCGCCCATGCGGTCGTGGACGTCGAACCGCAGCTGACCGACACCGTCAGTGCCCTCCTCACTGGCTACGCCGCGCGCTCGACGACGCAGTGACCCCTGGGCGGGCCGACCGAAGGCCGATGTTGCCGCACGGCACCTGCAAGTTCCGCCACCGGGCAGGCGGCCGTCTGTGACCAACGCTCAGATGCGCAGCAGGCAGGGACGACCGGCGCCCGGAGTTGAAGGCGGGCCACGCCTTCCTCCCCAGGACGACACCCTGGTGGTCCCCACGCTCCCGAATTCGGAATACACGAGCCCTGACACGCTGGGTTTGCCGAGCGTGGTGCGGGCTTTGGACCTGGGCCGTCTCTGGCGATCTTTCGGACACGATCTGGCAATGGCGTTCGGCTTCGTGTGATGCGCGGGCATGCTGGTCCGACGTGTCCGGCCCGATGCCAGGGTCTGACGACCGGGGTGGGGAGGGCCGTGTTGATCGTCTGGGTGAACGGTGCGTTCGGCAGCGGGAAGAGCACGTTGGTGGATGAGTTGCGTCCTCGATGGTCCGAGGCGCTGGTCTATGACCCGGAGATGGTCGGCTATCTGCTGCGGGAGATCGTGGAGGTGCCGACCGGCGACTTCCAGGATCTTCGGCTGTGGCGGCGGCAGGTCGCTGACTTGGCGGTAGGGCTGGTCGAGGAGTACGGCCGTCCGCTGCTGGTCCCCATGACCTTGGTCGACCCTGGGTATGTCGGTGAGATCTTCGGAAAGTTGAAGGGTGCTGGCATCGCGGTTCACCATTTCTTCCTCGAGGTCTGCCGAGAGGTGCTGGAGAAGCGGATCGACGGCCGGAGCTTCACGCTGGATGATCCCGAACGGGACGAGCGGGTGCGGCGCTGGTGCAAGGACAGGATCGGGCCGTGTATGGCCGCGGCGGGCAGCCTTCCCAGCGACACCGTGTTTTTGGACGGCGAGCTGACTTCGCAGGAGTTGGCCGATGTGGTGCTGGCTCGTGTCGGCGTGACTGGGGGCCGGTAGGACTGGTTGTCATGCTTCGAAGTGGCAGGGGACGGGGCTGACACGCGGTCATCCGTGGGAGGTGGCCAAGTGGCCCGAGGTTTACTCCTGGGAAGGGTGACCCTCCTCGGGATTCGCCGGTCCCCGTTCGATCAGCGGTCTACCGTACGGACATGCTGTGCCGCGCGCTGTGGTCATACGAGGAGGAGTTCTGTGTCGTCGCCTTGTGATCCCGAGTACGCGCCCGTCGGCGATGTGGGTGCAGCGCTCATGATGATCGATTCTCGGCTCAGGGCGGTCTACGCCGGCAAGGTCGGGTCCGACCCTGAACAGCAGGAACTGGTGGCCCAGTTCGCCGCATCCTTGGGTCCTGCGGGAGTCGATGCGTTGCTGGACGGGACGTGCACGCTCATCTACATGTTCATGGAGTGGCTGCGGGCGGCCTGCGAGGACCAGGGCGAGGACGTCATCGAGTATGCGGTGCCCGCCCTCGTGGCGACGATGCGGATGATGCCCAAAACCTTCCGTCCCGAGGTCATCCCCACAATGGCCGGGCTGCTCGTTGCCGCAGGCACCGGTCTGAGTCCCAATCTGTGGCGCGTGCAGTACGGAGGCTGGACCGAGGGCGAGATGAATCCCTTGGAAGCCATGACCGTCCTGCTCGCGGAGCACATCAACCGGATTGTCGGCGACCGCGACTTCGCCACCCGCTTGATCACCGAGGCTCTGTCCGGCTCGGACCAGGGCTGACGCGCAGGCGCCGGCCTACGTACCTCGCCTCGCGTACCCGCCGACGCCGGCTGGCGGGGAAGGCGGTCCTCGGAGTGGACACGCAGCGGGACGCTCATGTGGCTGCCGTGCTCTCCTGGTGGGGGCGGTTATCGGCACGGGGGTGTTCCCGGCTACCGCGGCTGGATCCCCAGACGGATGATCTCAGCCTCGCTCATCCCCCGGCGCTTGGCAGCTTCCTTGACGATCGTGAGGTCCTCGGCATCGGCGTAGACGTTCCCACGCTTCATGGGTATGTAACAAGGCCAGCCCGTGAACCAATCCGATGTATGCCTTGGCTGATCGGATCGCCTCCCGCAGGGCCATCGAGTCTCCCTTTCATGCGGTGAAGGCTGCCCGTGCGTACAGGTCTGGGCTCAGGTCATCGCCCGACCTTTTTCGCCATGAGTACCCTCGCTGAGGCCATGAGGCGGTATTTGACGACTGCTGTGGATGTCGCTCAAGGGCCGTGCGTTGCCCATGCTTTGTATCGAACGCCAGTCCCTCAACGTCCCCAGCGGAGTCATCTCATGCGCAGTTGGGCCCTGAATCGACCGCTCGCTCGCGTCTGCGCGGTCGCCGCGCTGCTCGCTGGTTCGACCGTCGGCGCCTTGGCCGCTCCGGCGAACGCGGTCGCCGCGCCCAACTGCCAGGAGTACTCCGTGCCGGTCGTCATGGCCGGGCAGGATCTGGTCATGGCCGGAGAATTGTGTACGCCGTCCCAGGACACGAGCACGGTCATGGTGCTGGTGCCCGGTGCCTCGTACGACTCCACTTACTGGAACTTCCCCTACGACCCGGAGGTCTACAACTTCCGGCAGGCGACGAACAAGGCGGGGCGTGCCACGTTCACGGTGGACCGCATCGGCACCGGCCGGAGTTCCAAACCGCTGAGCACCACGGTCACCGCGACCGATCAGGGCACAGCCGTGCACCAGGTGATCCAGGCGCTGCGCGCCGGACAGGTGGGCGGCCGGCCATTCGGCACCGTGATCACCGGCGGCCATTCGCTCGGTTCGGGGATAGTCACCTGGGAAGCGGCCACGTTCCACGACGTCGATGGTGTGCTCCTCACCGGAATCGGCCACCATCTGGTCTCGACGCACGTCACTCGTTTGTTCACGTCCACGGTCCCGGCGAACCTCGATCCGCGCTTCGCCGACTACGGGCTGGACGCGGGCTATCTGACCACCGCGCCGGGAACCCGTGAGGAGTTGTTCTACGCCCCGGGCGACCCTGATCCCCAGGTCGTCACGACCGATGAGGCCACGAAATCGGTGTTCAGCGCTACGGAGTCGCCTGACAACGTGGCAGCCGTCCTGCTGCCGGTTTCGCGATCCATCGACGTGCCGGTCCTGCTCGCTGTCGGACAAGGCGACCGTTTCTTCTGCGGTCCGCTCCTCGGGGGAGCCGACTGCTCCACATCGGCGACGTTCGCGGCGGCCGAGGCTCCGTACTTCTCCTCGTCGGCGCAGTTGCAGACGTACGTCCTGCCCGGGTTCGGCCACGATGTGAATCTGGCGCCGAACACCCAGCTCTACCAGCAGGCAGTCCTCGCGTGGCTCGACAGTTTCTAGGGTGAGACGCGGTCGGCTGCCCGCGAGCGTGCCCTCGCCCTCGGCGCCGATCTGGCGCTGGCTCCGGACGATCCGCAGTTCGAGGCCCGTGTCCTGGAGGCGACGGAGGGCCACGGCATCGATGTGGCCTTCGACTTCGCCGGTGCGGACGCGGTGCGCGAGCAGGCGGTGTCGCTGCTGGCGCGCGGCCCCCTCGACAGGGCGGGCGGACGCCTCGTCCTGGTCGGCATGACGGACAAGCCGTTGACCGTCACCAACGGCACCCTGTTCAGCGCCGCCAAACGGCAGATCCTGGGCCACTACGGCTGTCTTTGGAGACATCGGGGCTGTTCAGCATCTGCTTGAGTACGCAGGGGTCGGCGACGGACCACGCCGTCACGCCGAGGATGTCGACCCGGGTGGCCACGCCATTGGCCCGCAGGGGGCGGCACTCCGCCTGTCGGCCGGCGCCATTGGGGTGCAGGACGAGAGGGAGACGACGGGGTACTGGTGGGCCATGGGTCCGTACCTTTCTTCGTGGGATCGACGACGGAGGCGACCGGACCCATGGCCCGATTTTCAGCCGGCCGGTGCTGGCAGAGGCGACGCCGCGCACTCCAGGTCCGCGTGGCGGCCGGGGGTGCGGTCCGGCAGCGCGCCAGTGGTGAGGTAGGCGGCGATCGACGCGTCCACGCAGATGTTGCTGCCCGGCGTGGCTCCGTTGCTGGTGCCGCCCGGCACGCTGATCAGCGCAGAGTGCGGGAACCGCGCCCGCACTTCGAGGCTGCCCTCGAACGGCGTCGCCGCGTCGAGCGTCTCGTCGATCAGCAGCGCGCTGCCCACCTTCGAGCCGTTCACGTCCACCGGGTCGCCTGCCTTGGCGCCCCAGGTCCGGCAGGGCGCGTTGAACCAGGTGTTGCCCCAGGTGGTGGACGGTGCCAGGACCGCGGTGGCCTCGGTGTCCGCCTTCCACCGCGCCCAGTCCGACGGCCAGGGCGCGTCCGTGCACACCTCCGCGAGCAGTGCCGCGTAGGTGTTGTCGTTGCCGACCTGCATGAACTGGTCGAACAGCGCCTTCAGCGTCGCGCTGTCGCCGCCGTGCGCCCAGCCGGAGAACGCCGTCCCCAGCAGCGGCCAACTCGCCTGGAAGTAGGGGGCGACCAGGAAGAGGTCGGCCCACTCGTCGGGGCCTATCACCCCGCCGGCCGGCGTCGCGGACACTGCGGCGACTTGCTTGTCCCACTCCTGGATCACGGCATCGCGAGTGGCGCCGAGGTGGTAGACGTCATCGTGCGCGGCGAGCCAGTCGAACCAGAGCAGCAGGTTTTCCTCCAGCCGGACGTCCTGGTCGAAGTTGGCCGCGTCGTACCAGACGCGACGCGGGTCGACGTTGCTGTCGAGCACCATGCGGCGGATCCGCTCCGGGTGGAGCGTCGCGTAGACCTGCGCGATGTAGGTGCCGTAGGAGTGCGCGTAGATGTTGAGCTGCCGGACCCGGAGTGCGGCGCGGATGCTCTCGATGTCCGCGGCGGTGTCGGTGGCCTTCATGTGGTCGAGCAGCGCCGACTGACTCGCGGTGTCGCACGCCTCGGCGTATCCCGCGGTCAGGTCCAGCCACGCCCGCTCCTCGGCGGCCGACGCGGGCTCGTAAGGCGGCCGGTCGTAGGCGAAGTAGTTGGGCCGGCAGGTCAGTGCGGGGGCGCTCGGGGAGACGCCGCGCCGGGCGAACCCCACCCAGTCATACGCGGCTCCGGCGCCGTCGGGCAGCCGGGCGCCCTGCAACGGGTCGGTGTACCCGGAGCCGCCCAGCGGATTGGGGGCGGCCAGCACCACGCCTCGGTACTGACTGTCCGGCACCGTGTGTCGCACGCGCGACAGCGCGAGGGTGATCCGCGTGCCGGTGAGGTCCGCGTGATCGAGGGGCACTTGGAGCGTGCCGCACTCGGCGCCGGCCTGGGCCAGCGTCGGATCCGTGCAAGCACCCCACGTGATGGCGGCGGGCAACTCGGTGGCAACAGCGGCGGCCGAGGGCACGGCAGGCACGGTCAACAAAAGGAAGGCGCCCGTGGCGACGCTGGCCAGCAATCGTCTCACCGGAAAATCTCTCCTAGCCTGGAAGGTTCGGAGCGACCCTGTCAGCCGCGGACCCAGCCGCCCGCCAGCCTTGACCATCCCTTTGACATGTCGTGCATGTTCGTGAAGCACCCTGCCCGTTCGTGCCTCTTTCGTGGAGGCGACTGCCGCCACGTGCAGCCCGACGGGTCTTACGCAGGGCCCGTTGCAACGCTCAGCGCCCTCCGCGCCTCCGCCACGAACGCCTGCCTCGCGTGGCGAAGGGCGTCCGTGCCCCCGTAGGTGGACCTCTGCCCGACGACGTGGTCTCCGGCGGACACCAGGGCCAGCACGGTGTGGTGGTGAGTGCGGCCATCCCGGATGCGGTGACCATGGCGGCCTCGGTGTGCTCCAGTTCCGCGACGACGGCCGCGACTTGTGCGTGGTTCGGGTTGCCGAAGCGGGTGCAGAAGGCCTTGCCCCGCGCGTCGACGGCGGCCTGGGCGAAGCTGTGCGCGTCCTCGGCCCGGAATGCCGCCGTCTGGTAGATGGGCGGTGCCACGGCGCGGTTGAGGTGGATGTCGCGATCGGTGTGAGCGGTGACTGTGGTGCTACCCGGCATGGCGCTCGGAACGAGCCGGCGAGTCAGGCGCGGCCGCCGTCGGCCCCTTGCAGGTCTGTTGCCGGTCTGTTGCCGGTCGGAATGTGGCTCTGGGGCCTTGTCGGTCTCGCTTCGTGCGCAGGTCGCCGCCGGTGTCGGTTGCCCGCATGGTAGCGTCTGTATACACGTTGTATGCGAAGTCTGGGGGTTGCCGTGGCGTCCGGTCGGGAGAAGGCGTACGCGTATCTCAAGGACACGGTACTGACGGATCCCGAGATGCAGGGTGCCTTCCTGTCGGAGCAGGAGCTCGCCGACCGTATCGGTGTCTCCCGCACGCCCATCCGGGAGGCGTTGCTGCAGCTCGCGGCCGAGGACCTGGTCGAGCTCGTGCCCAAGCGGGGTGCCCGGGTGGCGCCTTTGACGGGGCGGGAGATCCGCGAGCTCATGGAGCTGCGGGGCATCGTCGAGCGGTACGCCGCCCAGCGGCTCGTCTCCGGCGAACGGGCGCCGGTCGAGGAACTGCGGTCCCTGCTGGAGCGGCAGCGCGAACTCACCGGCCCCGACCAGGCCCACGACTTCATCGCCGTCGATCACCGGTTCCATTCGGTGCTGGTGTCCGCCGTCGGCAACACGCTCCTGGACCGGCACTACGACGGCCTGCGCAGCCGTCAGGTCCGTGCCGGCGTGGTGGCCCTCTTCAACCAGCAGGGACGACAGGAGGCCGTGCTCCAGGAGCACGGGGCCATCGTGGACGCCCTCGCCGCCGGTGACGCCCAGGCCGCCTGCGCCGCCATCGACCACCACTTGGAGTCGACGCTCAAGGTGCTGCTCGCCGGCTGACGGCCATGTTCAGCGCCGTGACCATCAGACCGGCATCACGATGCGTCCCGTCGCACAGCTCGGCTCACCGCCAGGCCGAACCGGAGAGGGCTGCCCTGCTGCGCCAGGCGGCTCGGTTGCCGACAAGTGGGGCACGACGGCGCGGACCACGCCGGAGACCGGATGTCGGCTGACGGCTGACGGCTGACGGCTGTCAGACCTGGTCTGCGCCGGCCCGCTTGCGCGCACGATAGTTGCGCAGGTTGGCCGCGTTGCCGCAGACGTGGACGTCGTGCCAGACGCCGCTGTTGTTGCGGGAGCGGTCGTAGAAGGCGGTCAGGCAGCGGGTGTTCCGGCAAGACTTCAAACGGCGCAGGGTGTCGGTGCACTGCGCCTGGTAGACCTCTATGAGCGCTAGTGACGCCGCCTGCCGCCATCCCGTGCCGCGCGGCTCAGCCTGGATGACCCCGTGCTCGTCGAGCCGCAGGGCCGTGGGCAGGGTCATCAGTGAAGCCGCCGGGCCGGACTCCGCCGCCACGTCACCGTGCTGGGCGTGCAGGCTCTGGCCACCTACGTCGGCCCCCTCGGCATCCCCCTCGCCACCCTGCTGCTGCTGACCGTCGGCAACTCCACCAGCGGCGCGACCATCGGCACCAACCTGATGCCCAGCGGAGCCCGGACCCTGTCGGAGCTGCTGCCCCCCGGCGCCGCCGTCCGCACCATCGCCGACCTCAGCTACTTCCGGGGCTCCCACGTCCTCGCCCCGCTGGCGACGCTCACCCTGTGGGCCGCAGGTTCCGCAGTCCTGCTGGCCTTCCGCACCACCGAACAGAGCCCGGCGGCCCCCGCACCACCCCAGCCCCAGACCGCCCCGCCCCCGCAGCAGCACCCGCACCCGCACCCGCACCCGTCCGGTAACGACCACCCCGCACCGCACCGGATCACAACCGACGGCCTACCCACAACTGACTGGGCCGGCACCGACGAAGGACACCGCGCACCGGGCAACGGCACCACAGGGCACCCGGCGTTCACCGTGCTGCCGAAAGACCCCGAGGTGATCGCTGAAAGCTCCGTCTGAATCGGAGTCACCAGGGGTGTAGGCGATCGACAGCGGTCCCTTGCGGCCTGCGTCGGCTCCCCGGTCGCTCCCGGTGAGAGTGGGGCGCCAGGAATGCCTCGTGCGGCCCAGAACCCGATCGGCCCATTCGGCTGTGCTGCTGATTGCCCACCGTGCGAGCGTGACCGGGGGCTGCGTGAAGGCAGGCAGCTGATGCGTCTGGACGGTGTACCTGGCAGACAGCGTCTGCCGCTGGAGGACATCGGCTGATGTCCCCCAGCAGGCCCCGCACGTACCAGCGCGCAGGAGGAGAGCCATGAACCGGCGTGTCGTCTACACCCGTGGCGGACCGCCCGCCGACGTCCTGACCGTCATCGAGGAGCCGGAGCCGGAAGTTCCCATGCGCGGCCAAGTCCTCATCCGGACCACGGCCTTCCCGGTACACCCTGGTGATCTCCACGCCATCGAGGCCTCCCCCAGGGATGCCGTGAATCCGGTGACACCCGGCATCGAGGCCACCGGTGTGGTGGAGGCGATCGGCCCGGGAACGCGCGTGGCGCCGGGTGTCGAGGTCGGCGGCCGCGTGACGGTCTTCCCCCAGCCGGGGGCGTGGTCCCAGTGGATCGTGGCGGATGCCGGAGCGGTCGTCGCCGTACCGGACGAATTGTCCGACGAGGTCGCCGCACAGATGCTCGTGAACCCCCTCACCGCAGTGATGCTGCGCCGTGAGGCGCAGGAGCACGCGGCCTTCGGATACGACGGCTTCCTGGTGCAGACCGCCGCGGGCTCGTCGGTCGGGCGGCTGGTGACAGGCGTCGCCCAGTTCCACAACTTCGCCCTCATCAACATCGTCCGCAGCGAGCGCGGCGCCACCGAGTTGCGCAAGCGGTTCCCGGACGTACCGGTCGTGGCGACAGAACATCCGGACTGGGCCGACGACGTCCGCAAGGCGGCCGGAGGCCGTCCGGTGAGCGTGGCCCTCGATCCGATCGGGGGGAAGACGGCGGGAACTCTTCTGGACCTCCTGGCGCCGGGCGGGAAGCTGGTCAGCTACGGGATGATCGCCGAGGAGCCGATCTCGGTGCATGCATCGACGCTGGTCGGCAAGTCCCTGACGCTGCGGGGCAAGAACATCGTCAGCGGGTGGCCGTCCGAGGCGTCCCCCGAGAGGCGGGCGTCCGACATCGCCACCGCGAAGCAGATCGCGCTGGCGCTCGCGGACCAGTTCGACGTGGCCGCCGCATACGGCCTCGGAGAGCTGGCCGCCGCCGTGGAGCACGCGGTACGGCCCGGCAAGGCCGGCACCGTCCTCGTCCATCCCTGGTAGCGGCGGCGGACGTCGGTGGAATCTCGATCACCCGGTCAGCGCCGCTGCCGTCCCGGACGCACACCGGTTTGACTCAGACGTCCGCCGCTGGGCGATGAAGCACAAGGCCGAACTGTGCTTCACCCCGACCTGCGTCTCCTGGGCCAACCCCACCGAGGCGCGCTTCGGCCCGCTCCGGCAGTTCACCCGCGCCGACTCCCACGGAGTCTCGAACGGGTCGCGTTCCTCGGTGCCGGGCCGATGGCAGCACGGTGCCAGCGCGGTGTCGGCCCGATGCTCAAGGGTCTGCAGGGGAGGTGGGGCTCCGGTCCGGGCTTCTCATCGCCACAGTTCTGGGCGCCTGTTGGCCAGTACCGAGGTCTTCTGGCGGACTGTGGTGACCTCGTCGATGTCCAGGTCGGCGACGAGCAGTCCGGGTTCGGCGCCCAGGGCGTGCCGTACGGTGCCGTCGGGTCCGACGATGCGGCTGTGTCCGATGCCTGTGGGCGCGGGGCCCGGTTCGGTGCCGGGGTCGGCCTGGTCGACGGCGGCGAGCCACAGGGTGGCGTCCAGGGCGCGGGCGCGGACCAGCAGTTCCCACTGGTCGAGTTTGCCCGCTCCGGCGCCCCAGGAGGCGGCGAGGAGGGTGGCGGTGGCCCCGGCGTCGGCGTGGGCGCGGAAGAGTTCGGGGAATCGGATGTCGTAGCAGGTGGCCAGGCCGAGTCGTACGCCGTCCACGTCGATCAGTGTCGTGGTGGAGCCCGCGGTGACGGTGTCGGACTCGCGGTAGCCGAAGGCGTCGTAGAGGTGGATCTTGTCGTACACCGCTTCGGTGCCGTTCCCGGTGGCCAGCAGGGTGTTGGTGACCCGGCCTCCGGGGGCCGGGGTGAACATGCCGGCGACGACGACGGTGCCCGTCGTCCGGGCGATCTGCCGTACGCCGTCGGCCCAGGGGCCGTCCAGGGGTTCGGCGAGCGGGGCGAGGGGGGTGCCGAAGCAGGCCATCGAGGCTTCCGGGAAGACGACGACGCGGGCTCCGGTGTCGGCGGCGCGGCGGGTCCAGTCCTCGATGAGCCGGAGGTTCTTGTCGGGGTCGGGGCCGGTGGTGAGCTGGCTCAGGGCGATCCGCACGGTGCGGTTCCTCCTTCGAAGAGGGCGGGGGTGGGGGGTTGGGGAGTGTGGTCAGCCGGGGAAGGGGGCGTCGGCTGTGGTCGGGGTCTTCGGGGTGGCGAGACGGGTGTCCTCGTCGAGGGCGGCTTCCGCGTCGCGTCCGAGAAGGACGCCTGCGAGGGAGACCGCCGAGGCGAGGGCGATGTAGGCGGCGAGCGGTATCCAGGTGCCGTAGGCGCTGAGCAGGCTGGTGAACAGCAGGGGGGCGACGGCGCCGCCGATGATCCCGGCCAGGGTGTAGGCGAGGGAGGAGCCGGTGTAACGCAGCCGGGGGGAGAACTGTTCGGCGATGAAGGCGGCCTGGGGTCCGTACAGGCAGCAGTGGATGACGAGGCCCACGACGACGCCGGTGGCGAGTGGCAGCCAGGTGCCGCTGTGGACCATCGGGAAGAACACGAAGGGCCACACTCCGGCGGCCACGGCGGCGCAGCCGTACAGCAGGCGGCGGTTGATCCGGTCGGAGAGGGCGCCGGCCAGGGGCATGAGGAAGACCTGGAGCGAGGAGCCGATGAGGACGGCGGCGAGGGCGGAGCCGCGGGACATGCCGAGTTCGTTGGTGGCGTACGTCAGGACGAAGACGGTGAACATGGCGTACAGGACGTCGGGGCCGACGCGGCACAGGATCGCGGCGAGCAGGGCGCGGGGCTGGGTGGTGAAGACTTCGCGGATCGGGGCCTCGGGACGGGTGTGTTCGGCCTCCATCGCCTTGAACACCGGGGTCTCCTCGAGTTTCGCCCGGATCCACAGGCCGAACGCGACGAGGACGCCGGAGAGCAGGAAGGCCACGCGCCAGCCCCATGATTCGAACTGGGCTTCCGTCAGCAGGGCGCCGAGGACGGCGAGGACGCCGTTGGCGAGCAGGTTGCCTGCGGGCGGGCCGACCTGTGCGGCGGAGGCGTAGAAGCCGCGGCGGCGCGGATCCCCGAACTCGCTGGACAGCAGGACGGCGCCGCCCCATTCGCCGCCTACGCCGACGCCCTGGGCGAAGCGCAGCACGACCAGGGCGATCGGGGCGGCGACGCCGGCCGTCGAGTACGCCGGAAGGACGCCGATCAGGAAGGTGGCCGCGCCGATCAGGACGAGGGTGGCGATCAGGACCTTCTTGCGGCCGATGACGTCGCCGAGGCGGCCGAAGACGAACCCGCCCAGGGGGCGCGAGACGTAGCCGACGGCGTAGGTGGAGAACGCCAGGAGCGTGCCGGTGAGCGGGTTCTTCGAGGGGAAGAACAGGTCGCCGAAGACCAGGGCGGCCGCAGCGGAGTAGACGGCGAAGTCGTACCACTCCAGGGAGGTGCCGGCCAGGCTCGCGGCGAAGGCGCGGCGCACGCCCGATTGTCTGTCGGAGCTCTTCACGGCGTCGTGCGGGGTGTCGTGCATGGTTCCCATCCTTGCTCGGGGACATCGACCTTCCGGCATACTTCTTGTATACAGGTCGTATGCGCAAGCCCTGCGCGAGAACTCGGGCCGCGGAGAAATCCGATCCGCGGGCCGTCCCCTGCGATCTCTGGGAGCCCTCATGGCCGTGCTGACCTTCGAACTACCCGACGGATCGACGCGCGAGGTCGACGTCGTCCAGGTCCTCAACGCCGGATACGCCGGACGCAGCCAGGAGGACGTCGCCGCCCACGTCGCGGAACTCGCCGAACTGGGCGTGCCGGGCCCGTCGGTGACGCCGGCCCTCTACCCCGTCTCCCCCTACCTCGCCCAGCAGACCGACCGCGTCCAGGTGCAGCACGGGCGCACCTCCGGCGAGGCGGAGTGGGCGCTCGTCGTCGCGGAGGGCGGGGAACTGCTGCTGACGGCGGCCTGCGACCACACCGACCGCGACCTCGAGGTGCACGGCGTGGCCTGGAGCAAGAACGCCGGCCCCGACGTCCTGGCCCGCCGCGCCTGGCGCCTGGCCGACGTGGAGTCCCGCATCGACGAGCTCACCCTGCGCGCCTGGGTCACCCACGGCGGCACACGCACCGAGATCCAGAGCGGCACCCTGGCCGAGCTCCTCGCCCCGGCCTACTGGGTCGACGCCCTGCGCCTGCGCGACGCGCTCACACCCGGCACCGTCCTGATCTCCGGCACCATCCCCATGACCCCCGGCGTCGACCAGTTCGCCGACGGCTGGAGCGTGGAACTGGGCGACCCCGCAACCGGCGACACCATCCGCCTCGGCTACGACGTGCAGCCCATGCTCGCAGCCATCGGCTGAGGCGCCGCCTCACCGCAGGGCAGCCCCGGCCGGGCCTTGTCAACAAGTAGACACCGCACACGCGAGGGCCCCGCTGCCGTTCGGCTGCGGGGCCTCTTCGTCTTCCGGCCGGTCAGTCCCGCCTGACCATGCCTGGATCGATGTCCTTCGCGTCCGGCGCGTTGACATACACCTGGGAGATGTACCGGCCACGGAATTTGGACGCCACACCGGCAAAATCGGTTCACGCAGGCATCGGTGGGCTGCTATCCCTTGACCGGATCGTCGCCCGGCCGCTTGACGATCCGGTCACCGACCGCGATCGATTTCCAGAGTCCCCTGTCGATCCGGACCTTCACGGATTCACCGTCGGCAAGACGGAGCTCGACGAAGTGGTACATGTTCGAGCCGTCGAGCATGCCCCGGGACTTGTCGGTGACGACACCTTCCCAGGATTCATTTCCGTCCGCTTTGCGAGATTTGAACATGACGTGGAGTCTACGAAGGTCGGCAGCCGACCCAGCAGTGCCTCGGGGCACATCCTGCGGATGACACATGTCATACCGGCGCCCGAAACAACCTCGGCGCGGTATGTGACCGCGCACGTCCGCCGGCCGCCCTGAGCACCGAAGTCGGTCGCCCCGAGCCAAGAGCTGAGGAGTTCATCGGTCGCTGGGAGTAGGTCCTGCGCCTCAGGCGCGCTTCGCGCCTGCTTGGCTAGGGTCTGCCCTCATGGAGACCACAGGAATCGTTCGTCGCCGGACGGCGGAGCGTATGCGCGACGCTCTGGAGCGGCTCGTTACCGAGCGGGATGTATGGGTGTCGACGGCTCACCCTGACCACGGGCCGCACCAGGTGCCGCTGTGGTTCTTGTGGGATGGGCGGGCAGTGTGGATGTGCACCAGCGCCACTTCCGCGACTGCGCGAAACGTCCGCAAGGAGCCGCGCGTGCGCCTGTCGCTACCGGACACCTTCGACGTCGTGCTCCTCCAGGGTGAGGCGGAGTGCTTCCCGGACCAGGAGGTACCCGAAGGCGCAGCGGAGGCGTTCGCCGACAAGTTCGGGTGGGATCCACGCGTGGAAGAGGGTTCCTTTCTGTATGTACGCGCAGTCCCGACGACTGTGCGCGCTTGGCGCGGCGTGCCCGAACTACGCGGGAGAGTCATCATGCGCGACGGAACGTGGCTGGAATGACGGCCGTCCCTCGCCGACGCGCCTCTCTCGGGTCACGATCTACATCTGGAGTATCAGGCCCTTCAGTCGTAGATCATGGTCCGGGTCGTAGTTCGTCGATCTCGCTCGGCTGGTAACTGGCGTGTATGCAGGTCGAGTTGCCGCACGCTTTGGTAACGGTGTCGGACCGGGAGTGGGCGGAGGAATGGGCCGGGCAGCTGGATGACCTGCTGCTGGAGGTCGGCCGGTTCTTCCCGCTGGTGGATGCGTGGCGGCGGGCTGCGGCGTGTGTGCGGGGCTTGCCGGGGCCGGTCTCGCGGAAGAACGGCTGGCAGTCGGCGGAGTACTCCGACGACTGTGCGCCGTGGAATCAGCAGCATCTGCTGGACCAAACGCCTGCTCGTCCTGCTGCCCCCGCAACCCGACCGGGCCGAGCACATCCGGCACGGTCTCACCTGGTCCGCCTACCGCCGCCTGCATCAAACCGTCGCCCGCCCCTGCCACCGCCGCACCCGCGCACGACGACCCATCGACCGGCCCGCATCCCACACAGCGTCAGAAGTACCGCAAGGACCGTGATCTACAACTGAAGGGTCAGGCCGAGAAGAAGGCCGTGAGTGATGCGAGGATCGCCAGGGCGGGCTGTGCGATGTCCGCGCCGGAGGCCAGCAGGGTCCGCAGGCGCTCGAGACGAGTCCTTGCGGCCGGCAGATCCGGTTCCGGAGTCGTGCCGAGGCGGGCGAGGTCGTGGATCACACCGGCTGCCGTATCCCTGTCGGGTGCGGCCATGTCCCGGCTTGCCAGGACGAGCCGAAGCAGCTGGATCAGGTCGTCAGCGCGGGCAGTCGTGGCGTATGTGTTCTGGAAGTCTCTGATGACGGTGTCCTGCGGACGGTTGATGAACGTGGTGTTCTCACCCTGGAAGTAGAAGTTCTCGGACACTTCGGCTCCTTCGGTTCCTGCGACAACGACGAGACTGTTGTTGACTGCGAGTCCCACGGCTGGGGGGACCAGCTTCCGCAAAGCCGATTTGATCGCCCTCTCGGCCTCGCGGACGGCGGAGAACGCATCGGCATCGGCATCACGGGAGCGGGCCAGGAGGTTCTGGAGGGCGTCAGGCGCAGGGGCGTATTCGGCAGTGTCCCTGAAGGCCGAGGAATATCTGTAGTAGTCGGAGGTGGGCCCGTACCGCGCCAGCCGTCGGCGGTCCTCTTCGGCTTCCGGTGACTGAACGGAGTCCGTGACCGGACGGACAGCCCGATCGATCGCTCCGAAGAGGGACCGGAAGTAGGCCGTCGAGGTGTGCTCGATAGGGAAGACGATCTTCCTGTCATTGTCGCGCGGGCCTTGAGGGGAGCGGAAGAAGACAAGGCAGGGGAGCTGCTCTGGCCCAAGACCGAGCCGGGCGGCGACTTCATAGGCGCCTTGCGGGTCGTACGGTGTCCATCGGAGCCAGTGCATGGTGGACATGACCCGGTAAAGCTCGGGTTCCAGATGGCGGCGCCAGTACTTCTTCGCATTCGACCAGTTGGCGCGTCGCTCCACGACGAAGACCCGGGTGGCGGGTCCGGACAGCGCGTTCAGGTCGTCGAAGTGGGTTCGCACATAGGTCGCAAGCTCGACGTCGGCATCGGTGTAGAGCAGAACGCCCCACAGCCGCGGACCTCCCGCCGGAGCCGTGGAGTTCTCCGCCAGCTGGAGCCACCGGAACAGCTCGTCCGGATTTCGCGGGGCGGCCATCGAGTAGGCACCCTCGGCCGGGTGCTCGATCGACAGGACGAGCAAGTCACCGTCGGCCAACCCGACCTCGCCCACGGTGAGTTCAGTGGAAAGCCGCTCATCCGTCGCGGAGTCGGAGAGCCACACGTCCATGATCCGGTCGGCAGTCCAGGCAGGGGAGCCAGAGTTCGGGACCGTCGAGGGGTCGGGGCGCGCCGCGTCGAGACGGCGGGCCTCGGCCAGGCAGTGGGACGTGAGTTCGCCGATGGTCATGACGCCCATGTCGCTGTCGGGCACGGAGAATTCGAAGGTACCCCGGCGCGTACGCCGGTCGAGTTCGAGCCATCGACCGCCCCCCGCGGCGCCATCGAATTCCCCCGAACTGATCAGCTTGTCCAAGGTCCAGGAGAAGCCGGCTCCGTACGAGCCGTAGCGGACATCTGCCCAGTCCCCCTCCTGGACGTCAATGTGCAATCGCATATCCTGTGCCCCCTCGCCCGGTCTGACACCTCGTCCTGATTATGGGGGACGACGCTCGGCGCCGCGGCGACTCCGTCCACGGCCGCTTCAACCGCCGGGCCTCCTTGATGGAGGCCCGGTACTTGGATCAGGTGTGGGCCGAGGAAAGGGGGCGCTGAGCTGGGGTGCGGGAATCGCGTGCCGTGGCGTCACCCTCCTTCTCTTCGGCAGGCCCGGGCCCGGGCGGCACGATGCTCCCGCAACCGGTCACGACGCGCTCCGACGCGCGGTCAGGCAGTACACCCTCAGCGACCGGTGCGAGCGTTTTTCTCCTTGGTCACTTGACTGATCCGGCCATGACTCCCTGCACGAAGTGCCGCTGGAAGGCGAAGAACACCACCACGGGGACGACCAGGGAGAGGAATGCTCCGGGGGCCAGGACGTCGATGTTGCTGCCGAACTGGCGGATCTGGGACTGGAGTTCCACGGTGAGAGGCTGGCTGGAGCTGTCCGCGAAGAGCAGGGCGACCAGCATGTCGTTCCAGACCCACAAGAACTGGAAGATGGCGAGGCTGGCGATGGCGGGCCGACCGAGAGGCAGGATCAGGCGGGTGAAGATCCGCCATTCGGTGCCGCCGTCCATGCGTGCGGCTTCCAGCATTTCCTTGGGCATTTCGGCGAAGTAGTTGCGCAGCAGGAACACCGCGAACGGCAGGCCGTAGGCGACGTGGAAGAGGACGACTCCGGGGATGGTGCCGAACAGGCCGAGTTGTCCGAAGAGTTTGGCCACCGGGAGCAGGCCGATCTGGACCGGGACGACGAGCAGGGCCACCACCAGGAGGAAGAGTGGTTCGCGGAAGGGGAAGTCCAGCCAGGCGAAGGCGTATCCGGCGAGTGCGGCGATGACGACGACCAGGGTGGTGGCCGGCACCGAGATCAGCACGGTGTTCCAGAAGGCCTGGGTCATGCCCGAGTTCTTCAGCAGCGCGCTGTAGTTGCTGAGGGAGAGCTGGCCGGGGTCGGCCAGGGTCGTCCACCAGCCGCCCTTGGCCGTGTCCTGGGCGGAGCGCAGCGAGGACAGGAAGAGGCCCGCAAGGGGGGTGAGCCAGACCAGGCCGATCACTACGAGGAAGATCTGGACCAGGCCGTTGCCCAGGCCGCGCCTGATCGCGTTCATCGTTGACTCCTTCGGAACCTGCGGACGTTGAAGACCATCGCGGGGATCACCAGGAGCAGGAGGAGTACGCCGAGGGCACTGCCGAGGCCCTGGTTGTTGCCTCCGCCGAAGGACACCAGCCACATCTGGGTGGCGAGGACGGTGGCGTCCTCCTGCACCGGCCCCGGCGCGATGATGTAGACGAGGTCGAAGACCTTCATCACGTTGATGACGAGCGTGATGAAGACGACCGTCAGGACGGGGGCCAGCAGCGGGACGGTGATGCGCCGAAAGATCTGCCATTCGTTCGCGCCGTCGATGCGGGCCGCCTCCAGCGCGTCGCGGGGCAGGGTCGACAGGCCCGCGCCGATCAGGACCATCGCGAAGCCGGTCCAGATCCACAGGTAGGCGCCGATGATGGCCGGCGTGACGAGGGCCGGTCCGAGCCAGGAGATGCCCTGGTAGGGCGGGGCGAAGTTCGATGCGGGCAGCTTCACCTGGTAGGGGCCGGTGGAGAGTTTCGCGAGACGGAAGGATCCGTCGGCGGCGGTCGTCGTGCTCGCGACCGTCTTGCCGTCGCGCACCGCTTCGACGGTCATGCCGGGAAGGCCGGACTCCTTGGGGTCGACCGCGCCCTGTTTGCCGCCCCCGCCGGGGGTGAAGTCCAGGTAGACCACGCCGCCGAGCTCGCCGGAGGCGGCCTTTCGGGTGGCGGCCGGGTAGGCGGGTGAGGCGTTCTTGGGCAGGTCCTTGGGCAGGACGCCGACGATCGGCAGGGTCACCGGGTCACCGGGCGAGACGCTCCCGGTCGTGATATAGGCCCCGTCGTGCGTCTGGGTCAGTCCCTGGCCCAGGCGTGCCCTGGCGGTCGGGTAGGACGAGGTTCCGTCGAAGGCGTCGTGGACGGAGACGATGGCGGCGTTGAGGACACCCTTGTCCGGGTTCTCGTCGTAGGCGAGGCGGAAGATGATGCCGGCGGCGAGGAAGGACACGGCCATCGGCATGAACAGCAGGAGTTTGAAGGCGGTGGCCCAGCGGACCTTCTCGACCAGGACGGCGAGGATCAGTCCGAGCCCGGTGAGCAGGGTCGGGGCCACGACCACCCAGATGGCGGTGTTGCGGATGGCTTTGAGTGTGGCCGGGTCGCGGAACATCTCGGTGTAGTTGTCGCCGCCGACGAAACGGGTGCCGGAGGCGTCGAAGAAGCTGCGGCCGACGGAGAAGAGCACCGGGTAGACGACGAGCGCGCCGAGCAGGAGCAGGGCGGGCAGGACGAAGAGCAGGGCGATCAGCCGGGCGCGCCGGCGGACCCGGCGCCCGCGTGCCGCGTGATCGGCATGCGGGCGTCCGGTCCGCCGCGAGGCGACGGTGGTGGAGGTCATGGTGTCCGCTCAGCCCTGGTAGGCCTTGGCCGCCGCGGATTCCAGCTTTGCCGCGGTGCCCTTGGGGTCGGACGGGTCGCGCAGGAAGTCCTGCAGGAGCTTCCACTCGCCGGCACCCTTGGTGCCGCCGAAGGCGGCCGGTGCCTGGTCGGACATGTCGAAGCGGACCGAGTTCGAATCCCCGGCGGAGACGAGGGACTTGGCCGTGGCGCGGGTGACGTCGTCACCGTAGGAGGCGGGGTCGAGCTTCTTGTTCGGGGACAGGAAGCCGCCCGCCTTCGCCCACACGGCTGCCGCCTCCGGCGTCGCCAGGTACTCCAGGAGCTTCATGCCGGCCTTGGAGTTCTTGGCGTCCTTGAGGACGACGGCCGCGTCGCCGCCGCTGACCACCGGCGCCGTGCCGCCGCCGACCGCCGGGAAGGGGAAGAAGTTGGCGTCCTTGCCGATGGTCTTCTGGAACTGGTCATGGGCGACACCGGCGACGAAGTCGCCCTCGTAGACCATGCCTGCCTCGGGCTTGGGCCCGAACACCTTCTCCACCGAGCCCGGGAAGTCGGTGTTGAGGGCCCCCTTCTGCCCGCCCGCTATCAGCTGCTTGTCCTTGAAGAGCTTGCCGAGCGTGGTGAGCGCCTGGACCACACTGGGGTCGGTCCACTTCAGCTTGTGGGCGGCGAGGGCGTCGTACTTCTCGGCGCCGGCCTCGGAGAGGTAGATGTTCTCGAACCAGTCGGTCAGGGTCCATCCGTCCTGCCCGGCGACCGCGAAGGCGGCGAGGCCGGAGTCGGAGATGGTGTGGCCGACCTTGAGCATCTCGTCGTAGGTCTTCGGCGGCTGGACGCCGGCCTGGGTGAGGGCGGCGGGGCTGTACCAGACGGTCGACTTGTGGGCGGCCTTGAAGTAGAGGCCGTAGAGGGTGCCGTCGACACTGCCGTACGACTTCCACACGGGCGCGTAGTCGGCGGTGATCGTCTGCTGGGCGGTCGCGGACAGGGGCTTGAGCCAGCCCTGCTTCGCGAACTGCTGGAGGACGCCGACCTGCGGGACCATCACGACGTCGGGCGCGTTGCCGCCCTCGATCTTGCTGCCGACGACCGTGGAGACGTTGTCGCCGGTGGACACGAACTGGGTCTTGGCGCCGGTCTTCGCGCTGAACGCGTCCAGCACCTTCTGGAAGTTCTTCTGCTCGCTGCCGGACCAGACGCCGGCCACCGTGACCGTCTGCCCGCTGAGCCCCTTGTCTCCGCCGCCGGCGGTGGGGGTATTGCCGCCGCAGGCGGTCGCGCCGAGTGCCAGGGTGACGGCGATGCAGCCGGTGAGCAGGGTGGTACGTCGTCGCATCATCGTTGATGTCCCTTCGAGGGAGTGCAGGTTGACGGTGGAGTTCCGTTGACGGGGGAGTTCAGGTGTCGGTGGGGTTCAGGTGTCGGTGTCGTCGCCCAGCCACCAGGCCGCGGTCGAGCCGGGCAGCACTCCGGCCGGGCAGGGCCCGCTGGACAGCAGCGGGGTGCCGGAGACCGGTGCGGGCGTGGGGTTCGTGGTGAAGTTGACGGCGCAGACCAGGCCGTCGCCGCGGACGAAGGCGAGGACGCCCGGCGTGGTGGTGAGCCAGCGCAGCGTGCCCTCACCCAACTGGGGCAGGGAGGAGCGCAGTTGGAGGCCGTCGCGGTACAGGTGCCAGAAGGAGCGGGTGTCGGCCAGGGCGCGGTCGGTGGCGTACTGGGCGAAGTACTCGGGCTGCGGAAGCCAGGGTTTGGCGCCCTCCATACCTGAGGTGAAGCCGAACGGGGAGGCCTGCCCGGACCAGGGCAGTGGTACCCGGCATCCGTCGCGGATGCGGGCACGACTTCCGGTGCGGCGGAAGATCGGGTCGGTGAGGACGTCGTCGGGCAGGTCGACGACCTCGGGCAGGCCCAGTTCCTCGCCCTGGTAGATGTACGCCGCCCCGGGCAGCGCCAGCATCAGCAGCGCGGCGGCGCGGGCGCGGGCCGGGCCCAGGCCGCTGCCCTCGGGCGCGGGTTCGCCGTAGCGGGTGACGGTGCGGACCTGGTCGTGGTTGTTGAGGACCCAGGTGACCGTGGAGCCGGTGCCGGCGATGTCTTCCATCGCCTCGTGGATGACCTTGCGGAAGGCGTCCGCGTCCCAGGGGGCGCCGAGCAGGTCGAAGAAGAAGGCCTGGTGGAGTTCGTCGGGCCGGACGTAGCGGGCGTGTTCGCGGGCGGTGGGCACGGAGACCTCGCCGACCAGGAGACGCTCGCGGCCGTCGCGGGCCGTGTACTCCTCGCACACCGCGCGCCAGTGCCGCCAGACGTCGTGCACCTCGGGCTGGTTCCAGGCGAGCGGGTTGACCGAGTCGCGGGTGCGGGCGTCGGCCTCCGGGTCGTCGGAGTCGGGGAGTTCGGGGTGCTTGTACAGGCCGGCGGCGACGTCGATACGGAAGCCGTCCACGCCCCGGTCCAGCCAGAACCGCAGGATGCGGTCGAACTCGTCGGGTATCTCGGGGTTGCGCCAGTTCCAGTCGGGCTGTTCGGGCGTGAACATGTGCAGGTACCACTGGCCGGGGCGGCCGTCCGCCTCCGTGACGCGGGTCCAGGCGGGGCCGCCGAACATGGCCTGCCAGTTGTTGGGCGGCTCGTCGCCGCCCGGGCCGCGGCCGTCGGCGAAGTGGAAGCGGGCGCGGGCCGGGCTGCCCGGCGGGCTCTGCAGTGCCTCACGGAACCAACGGTGTTCGCTGGAACAGTGGTTGGGGACGATGTCCAGGAGGACCTTGACGCCGAGTCGCCGGGCGGCCGTCATCAGTAGATCGAACTCGGCGAGATCCCCGAAGAGCGGATCCACGTCGCGGTAGTCGGCGACGTCGTAGCCGTGGTCGTGCTGGGGCGAGGGGTAGAAGGGGCTCAGCCAGATCCCGTCCACGCCCAGCTTCTTCAGGTACGGCAGTCCGGCCCTGACGCCGGCCAGATCCCCGATGCCGTCTCCGGTGCTGTCCAGGAAGCTGCGGACATACACCTGGTAGATCACGGCGTCGCGCCACCAGTGGTGCCTGTTCAACCCATTGACCTGTTCTCTATGTAGGGCAGCAGTTATGCATACATGTTAAGTAGCTGCGTCGCGAGAGTGTCAATAAGAAGAACGAAAGCTACCGTCGAGTCACGGGAAAATACGGGTAGGAATCTGGACATTGTGCAGCCAGATGAGACGCCAGCGTTACCTAACGTGTAACTAGCGGCGGGCGACGGCGTCGAGTTCGCGTGCGAGACGTCGCACCGCAGCCGCAGGCGTCTCCTGCCCGGTCAACGCGTCATGGACGACCGCCTGCACGACCAGGCTGACCTGGTCGTAACGCGAACTCTTGGGGCGTGGGGCGGCCGTGAGGACGGCGGCACGCAGAGTCGGCAGATAGGGGAACCGTGCGATGAGCGCGGGGTCTTCGTAGAGGTCGGCACGCACCGGGGGCAGTGAGCCGCGTGTGAGCACCTCGCGCTGGACATGCTCGCTGGTGAGATAGGCGATCAGCCTCGCCGCCGAATCGGGGTGCCGGGCATGCGTGTTGACAGCGAGATTGGAACCGCCGAGAACGCTCTTGCCCGGCCCGTTCGGTCCGGGCAGGGGGACGGCGCCGATCCGGCCGGCGACCTTGGAGCCCTTGGCCGAGGCCACGGCGTAGGCGTAGGGCCAGTTGCGCAGGAAGAGCAGGTGGCCGTCCTGGAACGCCTGTTTGGACTCCTCTTCCTTGTACGTCAGGGCCGCCTTCGGAATCCAGCCCTCGCGGATTCCGCGGGCGAGGAACCCGATGCCCTCGCGGGCGGCGTCTGAGTCGACGGTGACGCGGGTGCCCTCGTCGCCGAGGATCGTGCCGCCCGCCGAGTAGACCGCCTCGGCCGCGTTCACGGTCAGGCCCTCATAGGGCAGCAGCTGGCCCGCGTAGCCGCCGAGGCCGTGCCGGGGCGCGATGGTCTTCGCGTCGTGCTCCAGCTCGGCCCAGGTACGCGGGGGCGGGACGCCCTCCTCGGCCAGGACGTCCTTGCGGTACAGCAGCAGTCCGGCGTTGGTGACGTACGGGACCGCGTACAGCCGCCCGTCGTAGGTGGCGGTGTCCACGACCGGCGGCAGGAAGGTCCTGAGCGGGAAGCGGCTGGGCGGCAGCGGTCGTATCCAGCCGGCCGCGGCGAACTCCGAGGTCCAGTTGACGTCGATGTTGAGGACGTCGAACCGGCCCCGGTCACCGCCGCGCAGGTCGGTGGTCATCTGCGCGTGTGTCTCGTCGGCGGAGTCCGGCAGCTCGACCAGGGTGACCTTCTCGGCGGGGTGGGTGCGGTTCCAGCCCTGCAACAGCGGGCCCAGATAACCGGTGAGGTCGCCGGCGGTGGCCAGGGTCAGCGGACCGCGGCCGCACGTGTCGCACTCACCGGCACGCGCCCCGGGGGCCGCGTAAGCGCTCGCAACGACGGCGAGTGCGAGAAGGCCCCTACCGGCGGCACGCATCCACCGCATAGGTTCCTCCTTGCACACCCGGCGCCGGGCACCCTCGCCCTGCGTCAGAGCATGTATACCTGTTATATATGAGCGATACTAGGGCCAGGAGTACATTGACCGGAGGGGAGGAAGAGGATAGTGCGCCAAGCCCTCCTGGCACTCCTCGCGCGCGGCCCGGCCCACGGCTACGAGCTGAAGCAGGAACTTGAGCAACTGCTGGGCTCCGCGTACCCTCAGCCCAACGTCGGCCAGATCTACGTGACCCTTGGCCGCCTCGAGAAGCAAGGGCTCATCGAGGGCGAGGACATCGAGCAGTCCAGCCGACCGAACAAAAAGGTCTACCACCTCACCGACTCCGGGCGAAACGCGCTGCGCGCCTGGTTCGACGAACCCGAGGACGAGCCCCGGGTGCGGGACGAGTTCTTCATGAAGCTGGCACTCGCCCCGCAGACGGGTCTCGCCGACCAGATCGCCCTCATCAACAAACAGCGACGCCAGTACCTCAACACCATGCGCAGCCTGTCGAAGCTGGCCGCGGCCGAGGACCGGGACAACCGAATCGCCCAACTGCTCATCGAGGGCGCCATGCTGCACCTTCAGGCAGACCTGGACTGGCTGGAGCGGTGCCAGGAAGAACTGGAGGAGCTGCAGTGAGCGACAGCCGGCCTCCCGTGCTGCGCGCCGAGGGACTGGTGAAGACCCACCACGGCGAGGGCGCACCCGCGCATGCCGTGCGCGGCGTCGACCTGTCCGTGGCCCGGGGCGAGTTCGTGGCGATCACCGGACCGTCGGGGGCGGGCAAGTCGACGCTGCTGCACCTGCTCGGTGGTCTGCAGCGCCCCGACGAGGGCAGCATCTGGCTCGACGGCCGGTGCACCGACTCCTTCAGCGAGGCGCGCTGGGCGGTGGAGCGTCGACGCGCGATCGGGATCGTCTTCCAGTTCTTCAACCTGGTGTCGAACCTGTCGGTCGCCGACAACGTCGAACTGCCCGCCCTGCTCGCCGGCGTCCCGCCCAGGCGAGCCCACGCGGAGTGTGCGTCGCTCCTGGGCGAACTCGGTCTCGACGGCAAGGAACGCAGCCTGCCGGGCGAACTGTCCGGCGGCGAGCAGCAGCGCGTCGCGCTCGCCCGGGCCCTGATCAACCATCCGCCACTGCTCCTCGCGGACGAGCCGGCCGGCAGCCTCGACAGCAAGGGCACCCGCGAGGTGATGCGCCTGCTGAGCCGCTTCCACGGGCGTGGCCAGAGCATCGTCCTGGTCACCCACGACGCCCGCCTGGCGAGCGCCGCCGACCGGGTGATCAGCTTCTACGACGGCCGCATAGCCGACGACGCCGCACTGGACGGCACGCCCTCCCGCAAGCCCGGGACGTCGGGCGTGCTGGAGCTCAGGGACTGATCGCGGTGCGTCCCCGCTCCACCGACCCCGTCCCCACCCGAGGCGAATCCGTGCGTGCCACCTTGCGCTGGGCGCATTCCGACCTGCGTACCCACCGCGGCGAGGCGTTGTTCCTCACCCTCGCCGCCGCCGGCATCGTCGCCTCGCTCCTGCTGGCCGCCGCCCTCTTCGGCTACGCCACGAACCCCTGGCAACGCACCTTCACCCAGGCACGCGGTGCCCACGTGTGGATCCACACCCTCGCTTCGGCCGACGCCGGCCGCCTGACCCGGCTGGACGGGGTGCAGGCCGTCGCCGGCCCCTACCCGACGCAGGCCGCCACCGTCGCCTCCCGGGGCATGCGTGCCTCCGTGGAACTGCGCGGCACCGCGCGCCTGCCGTCCGTGGGCCGGCCGTTGCTCACCGCCGGCCAGTGGCTCGACGCGGCACAGCCGGACGGCGTGGTTCTGGAGAGCGGGCTCGCCCGAGCCTTGCTGGCCGAGCCCGGAGACACGCTCACGCTGCCGGGGACGAAGCGCACTCTGACCGTCGAGGGCATCGCCGACAGCGCCGAACCCCCTTACAGCCCGGGCGAACAGCCCGGACTGATCTGGGTCCTGCCGTCGGCTCTGCGCGCCCCGGGCGGCCAGGTCACCGGACTGCGGCTCGACGACTCCGGCGACACCGACTACGCGGTACAACGCGCCGTGACCCTGCTGGGCGCGGGCACGGTCGGCGAGGTCTCCACCTGGCAGCAGGCGCGGGCCGAGGCGCAGGGCGAGAACCGGCTGCTGGGCCAGGTCCTCGGCCTGTTCGGGCTCGGCGCCCTCGCCGCCGCCGGACTCGCCGTCCACGGGGCGATCAGCACCCGCATCCGTGGTCATCTCCGCGACATCTCCATCCTCAAGGCCATCGGCTTCACACCCGCCGAGGTCGTACGGATCTTCCTGCTCCAGCACCTCGCGTACGCCGTGCTCGGCGCGATCACCGCCACCGTGCTCACCGAGAGCCTCGGCCGCCGTATACCCGGCAGGCTCGGCGACGCCGTCAGCGTCTGGCAAGGGCTGCCCGCGCACACGGTGACCACCGCTACGGTGGCCACCTGCACCGTGGCCTTCATCGGTCTCACCACGGGACTGGCCGCCTGGCGGGCCGGGCGTGTCCCTCCCGTCCCCCTCCCCCGCCCGGCAGCTCCCGCGGGCAAGGGCCTGAGCCTTCTCGCCCGGCAGGCACTGGGCCTGCGGCTGCCGGCCGCGCTGGTCCTGGGCTGCCACAAGGCACTGGCGGGGCGTGGCCGGCCGCTCACCACTCTCGCCCGCCTCACCCTCCCCCTCGCGCTGATCGTGGTGGCCCTCGGCGCGTGGACCACCATCGACCAGCTCCACCGCAACCCACAGCAAGCAGGGCTGCCCGCCGCACTCACCGTCCGGCCGGACGGCACCCTCACCGACCAGAAGGTACGGGCCCTGCTCGCGGCCGACCCCGGTATCGCGCGGGCCTACCCGGGTGTCGAAGTCGCCGCCCTCGTACCGGGTCAGACCGCGACCATCGCCCTGCGCGGCCTCGGCACCCGCACCCAGCCCTACCCCTACGCGCTCGCCGAGGGCAGGCCCGCCCACGGACCGGACGAGGCCGTAGCCGGCCAGGGCCTGCTCGATCTGCTGCATGTGCGTGTGGGTGACTGGGTGCGGATGACCGTGGGCGAGCAACCTCAGATCCTGCACATCGTCGGCCGCAGCATCGAACCGCAGAACGCCGGCCGGGTCGTCACCACCTCGCTGGACACCCTGCGCGCCAACGACCCCCGGCTGTCCCCCGCCTTCTACCAGCTGCGCCTCACCTCGCACACCACCCCACAGCACGTCGCCACCCGCCTCGCCAAGGCAAGCCACGGGCATCTGGACAGCCACCCCATCACCAACCCCGCCGACGGTCTGTCACCCCTGCGCGGAGTCATCGCCGCGCTGATCGCCGTACTCGCCCTCATCGGCCTCGTCGAACTCCTCACCACCATCAGCGGGACCGTCCGCGAGACCGAGCACGACGTACTCGCCCTCCGGGCGATGGGCATGTCCACCCGCCAGATCACCGCCACGATGGTCACCACGACGACCACCACGGTCCTCCTGGCCACCATCGCCGCCACCGCCCTGGGACTGCCGCTGGCCCACCAGCTCATCAACGCACAGGGCAACTCCAGCGGCATCGGCGCCGGCATCGCCCACTCGCCCTCAGCACCACTGCTCCTCGCCACTGGCGCAGCCGCCGTCCTGGGAGCCGCCGCCCTGGCCGTACCGCCCGCTGCCAGAGCAGCACGAAAACGAGTCTCCGACACCCTCGGCGCGGCAGCCTGAGGACTCAGTCCGGGCAATCCGGCGGGCTGTTGCGCCGCGGCGACGCGATCCATCACAACCGAAGCCGGTACGGCAGCAAGCACACCACCACGTCCGTGCGCGCTCTCAGGACGGTGGCCAGCAGCAGTCCGCGCTGGTTCTGGAGAATCTCGTAGCGGCGGTGCCTGGGCTCGACCTCGGGGATGAGGACGGCGATCTGGCGTCCGTCCTGGGCGGCGCGCTCGACGTAGTCGACGATCGGCTGGACCAGGGAGCGGTGCGGGCTGTCGATGACATCGAGCCGGACGCCCGGGTTCCAGCGGCTCCAGGCTTCCTCCAGGGCCCGCGTCCTGTCCGGGTCGGCCTGGACGGTGACCGCGACCACCTCGTCGCCCAGGGCGAGCCCCGCGCTGATCGCGTGCCGGGCGAGTTTGCTGACCTCGCCGAGCGGGACGATGACCAGGCTCGCCGTGCGGCGGTCGGGCGGTGCGGGCACGCGACCCAGCTCCAGTTCCCTGCCGACCTCCGTGTAGTAGCGCTGGATGCGGGCGAACAGCAGCATCATCAGCGGCACGGCGATCACCACGACCCAGGCGCCCTCCATGAACTTCGTCAGCAGCAGGACCAGTGCGGCCAGGGTGGTGAGCACCGCGCCCGTGCCGTTGATCACCGCGTGGCGCCTCCAGCCGGCCGGCTTCTGGGTGGCCCAGTGCCGCACGAGGCCGATCTGGCTGATGGTGAAGCCGATGAACACCCCGATCGCGAAGAGCGGGATCAGGCGGTGGGTGTCGGCGTTCGTGGCGAGAAGAAGGAGCGCGGCCAGCATGGCGAGAGCCACCACGCCGTAGCGGTAGACGGGCCGCTCGGCGCGCAGGCCGAACAGATGGGGCAGGCGGTGGTCGCGGGCCAGCAGGCTCATCAGGACCGGCAGGCCGCCGAAGCTGGTGTTGGCCGCGAGGAGCAGTACGAGGGTGACGATCAGGTTGGTGGCGTAGTAGGCCCAGCCGTCGCCGTAGGCGCCCGCGATGAGCTGCGCCAGGATCGTGACGTTCCCGCGTGGGGCCACGTGGTCGCGACGGATCAGCACGGCCAGGCCGACGAGCATCAGCCCCAGCAGCGCGCCGAGCATGAACTCGGTGCGCTGGGCACGCCTGGCCCGGGGAGCACGGAAGGTCGGCACGGCGTTGGCGATGGCCTCCACACCGGTCAGGGCGGAGCAGCCGGACGAGAACGCCTTGAGAATCAGCAGCAGGCCCAGCGCCTCGTGTGCGGGAAAATGCTGCGCGGTACCGACGACGGCTGCCGGGTGCGCGCGGAACAGCCGGACGACGATGACGCCGACGATCGCCACGATGAACAGGACGGTCGGCAGCATCAGCACCCGGGCGCTGTCGGTGATGCCCCGCAGGTTCACCACCGTCAGCAGGGCCAGGCCCGCCAGGCACACCAGCAGCTTGTCGTGTGCGAGAGCCGGGAAGGCGGAGGCGAGCGCGTCCGCGCCGGCCGTGAGGCTGACGGCGACGGTCAGGACGTAGTCGACGACCAGACTGGCCGCGGCCAGCAGGCTGGACATGCCGCCCAGGTCCGCCTTGGCCACGGCATAGGCGCCTCCGCCGTCCGGGTGCACGGCGATGACCTGGGCGTACGACACCACCAGCGCCGCGAGCAGGAAGACGATCGCCAGGGTGATGGGCAGCGTGGCGGTGAGGGCGCCGGTTCCCGCCACGACCAGCGCCAGCACGATCGCCTCGGGGCCGTACGCCACCGAGCTGAGCGCGTCCAGCGACAGCGCGGCCAGTCCTTCCAGGCTGGTCAGGTGGTGTTTCGCCCCTTCCCCGGGAAGGAGGGGGACCTTGGGGCTCAGCTCTCGACGTGACAGGCCATACGCCATCGGAACCTCACCGGGGCCGCTCGGACGGTCCCCAACAGAGTCATGCGTGCGGAGGTCGGGCGCATCCGATGCTGGCCCGGGCGGGTCGGCCGACGAGGGAGGGAGGGAGGGAGGGAGGCAGGGAGGGCCGGCCCGGGAGCCTTACTGCAGCCCCTCCGCCGGCGGGCCCAGGGACAGGGTTGCCGAGCCGGTCGGTGTCGCGGCGCGCCAGGCCCCGCACGAGGGCGAGCGCGGCACAGATGCCGACGGCCGCGGAGGCGAACGCCTGGACGCCGAGGCCGGCCATCACCGCGAGGTGGCCGGTGGTGGATTCACCCGCGTAGTACTGCCAACTGGTGTTGGTGGTGAAGCTGACCGCCGTGTGCAGGGCGAGCCGCCACGGCATGCCCGCGTGGCCGGTCGACCAGGGCAGCTTGCCCTGGAGGGTGAGGAGGGCGAAGAGCGCGCCGATGCCCGCCACGGTGAAGGCGAGCAGCGCGAACAGGTAGTGCCGCCAGTCCTGTTCGGCGTCCGGGCGCGGGATAGGGCCGGCGCCCGAAGGTGCCTCGCGCGAGGAACGGTGAAGGCATGCATTACCTCCGACGTAATCGACCGTCCGGAGCCTGCCGGGCAGGGTGGTCCCTACCGAGGTTCGGGCCGGCGCACTCCGGCCCGGACCCCGGGCAGCCCATTCCCGCAGGACCTCGACACCCACGGAGGCCGATCCGTCATGTCCGTCTCTCAGCACGCCGCCCTGGCCCGCACCTCCCAGCCGCAGACCATGCTGCGCCGCTTCCTCGCCCTCGACGCCGTCACCACCACGGCCAACGGACTCGCCTACCTCACCGCTTCCGGGCCGCTCGGCCGGTTCCTCGGCATGGACCAGGGGCTGCTGCTGGGGCTCGGTGTCTTCCTCACGCTCTACGGTGCCGGCGTCGGACTCCTCGCCGCCCGCAAGAGTCCGCCGATACTGCCGGTCCGTGCCGTCATCGAGGCGAACCTGGCCTGGGCCGCGGTCAGCCTGATCGCGCTCGTCGCCTTGCTGTCGCCGACGGCGGCGGGCGCGGTGTGGATCCCGCTGCAGGCCGTCACGGTCGGCGGGTTCGCGGCCCTGCAGTATGCGGCGCTGCGCGCGACGCGGACCTGACTCGGACACCGTGGCGGCACAATTCCTCCGGGACCTGGCAATCGGCAATCGGCTGCTCAGCCGACATGCGCTTCACCGCTGCGCGAGTTATCGTCGCTGAGCGGGGAAGCTGCCGATAGACATTCGCCCTGGCAGGGCGGCTCCGGCGAAATCACTCGCCGCTCCGCGGCACCGCGCATCACGAGTGCACAGGTCAGCAGCATCACTCCTGCGGGTGATGGTCAACTCGCCACTTGTACATGTGACCCGACAGGTGCAGGAGTCCGAGAATGAAAGCTATCCGATTCGCCCATCATGGAGAGCCGAGCGACGTTCTTACCGTAGAAGACGTGCCCCTTCCTGAGCCCGGAGAGGGCCAGGTGAGGGTCCGCATGGTGGAGACGCCGGTAAACCCCTCCGATCTCCTGTACGTGCGGGGATGCTATGCGGGCGTCGAAGCGCATTTTCCGGCGTCGGCCGGATTTGAAGGCGTTGGCGTGATAGAAACCCTCGGGCCAGGAGTGAAGGAAGTATCCGAAGGGCAGCGGGTATCAGTCGTCAATGGTCCAGGGGGTAACTGGGCTGAATACGCTGTCGTCCCTGCCGGCGATCTGTTCCTCGCGCCCGACGAAATCCCCGATGACCAGGTGGCCTCCTTCGTCATCAACCCGGCCTCCGCCATCCTGATGGTCCGCCACGTGCTGGCCGTCCCCCGAGGGGAATGGCTACTCCAGTCCGCGGCCGGGTCCGAACTGGGACGCATGGTGATCCGGCTGGCCAAACGGGACGGCATCCGCACCGTCAACGTCGTCCGCAGGCGGGAATCGGCAGAAGAGCTGGAACGTCTTGGTGCCGATGTCGTCATCGTATCCAGCGACGGGCCCATCGACGAACAAGTACGCAGACTCGTCGCCCCCGAAGGTGTCAAGTACGCCATCGATCCCGTCGTAGGAGAAACCGGCACCCAGATCTTCAAGTCACTCCACGAAGACGGAAGAATGCTGGTGTACGGCTCCCTCACAGGCGAGCCGATCCAAATCGGGGATGATCCACGTTTCATCCTGGCTGGCCGCAGAATCCTGGAAGTCTACTGGCTGGGGTACTGGCTTCCGAGGCTCAGTGATGCGCAACGGAGGCAGTTGGATCAGGACATCATAGATCTCATGCACGAGGGGATCGTAGAAACGTCTCCCGGACGGAAATACTCGCTCGACGACATCCAGGAGGCTGTCACCCAGGCCGAGCAGAAAGGCAGGCATGGAAAGGTATTCCTGGTCCCCGGGCATAATTAGCCCGGACGGTCGCCTTTCTGGGCTTCGCGCGGCGTCGGCCACGAGAAGCCCCACCGTTGCCGGGACATGACCGTCTGCTCCGCATGATCAGACGTCCTGGTGTCCGGCATGCAGAGGCCGGCCCTCGTGCAGGTACACGGGTTCGCCGGACAGTGCCGCCGCGTGGAGGGCGGTCAGGGTCCCGTGGTGTGCGGCGAGGGGAAGGCTGCCGAGTTCCGTGGGGTGGACGAAGGCGTGCCGGTCGTGCTCGGGGCTGAGCCTGACGGGATGGCCGGGGGCGAGGATGCCGCCATTGAAGAAGTAGTCGATCACGGGGCCGGTGCCACCGACGTCGACCCGGAAGTCGACGCCGATGAGGGGCAGTTCGCCCTGCAGGGCGATGCCGGTCTCCTCCAGTACTTCCCGGACGCCGGCGTGGTGCGGGGCCTCGTAGTGGTCGAGCATGCCACCGGGCATCCACCAGCGGCCGCTTCCGGGCTGGCTGGGGCCGTAGCGCACCAGGAGGATCCGGTCGTCGGGGTCGAGGATCATCACGCACGCGCCGACGATCACGGACGGGAGGGTGCGCACCCATTGCGCGCGCGGCAGCACGTCAGCCATCGGCCTGCTCCTTGCCCAGGAAGGCGGACGCTTTGAGGGCGAGCTGGGCCGCGAAGTAGGCGGCGGCGTCGGGCCGCATCCTGGCCAGTGCGACGAGGGAGGTGATCGCGGTGTCGGCGACTTCGGCGTGGACGTCGTCCCACGTATGCGAGTGGCCTTTCCTGGGGTTCGTGCCGCGCGCGCCGATGACGGCCTGGGCGGCTTCGCCGAACTCCTCCCCGATCTTGAGGACTTGAAGGGTGTATCCCTCTTCGGCTGGAAGACCGAGCGCTGCGTGGTTGGCGTTGAAGTGGTCGGCGAGGGCGCTGATGGTCGGCCAGGTGTCCGGGTGGCTCATGCGGGTTCTCCCTGGTGGAGGTAGGCGGTGGTGCCGGTGGCGCGGGCGTGCTGGAGGGCGTTCAGGCGTGTGAGGCGTGAGGGGTTCAGATGTGCCGCCCACTCGGTGAAGGCGCGCAGGCGCCACTCGTCGTGTTCGGCCGGGTCGAGGCGGATCCGGTCGAGCTGGGTGGCCAAAGACGGCTCCTTCCTGGTGTGGGGACGCATCAGGATTCCGGATGGGGCGCGGCCGGACCGGTAGAACGCAGGGCGATCACCCGAACGTGCGGACGGTGGGGCGAACTGGCTACGCCTGGTGCCGGGATGGCACCTCTTCCGAGACGGGAGATGGCGTGGGGACGGCAGGAGTGGCGGCATCTCCAACAACGCAGATGCCTGTACGGTTCAGCTCCCCCGCCGGTATGCGCCGGGGGCCAGTCCGTGCGTGCGCTTGAACGCGTTGGCGAAGGCGAACTCGGAGGTGTAGCCCACCTGGGCGGCGATGGACCGCAGGGGCGCTTCCGTCGCCCGTAGGAGGCGGGCTGCCGTGGTCATCCGCCACCATGTCAGGTAGCCGAGGGGCGGTTGACCGATCAGTGCGGAGAAGCGCCGGGTGAACGCTGCCCGGGAGAGGCTTGCTTCCGCGGCGAGCTTCGCCACGGTCCAGGGTGCGGCCGGGTCCCGGTGGACGGCGTGGAGGGCGGCGGTGACCGCCGGGTCGTTGAGCGCTGCGGCCCAGCCGGTGGTGCTGCGGCGGGTGGGCTGTTCGGCAAGCCAGATGCGCAGGATGTACATCAGGAGCGTGTCCAGGAGCGCGGGGACGGTAGCGCCGGTACCCAGGCGCGGATTGCCCACTTCGACGGCCAGGAGTTGCACTGCGGCGTGCAGTTCGGGGTGGCGGCTCGGGTCGGTCGGCAGGTGGATCAGGTCCGGCAGGGTCAGCAGCAAGGGGTGGGTTCGGGACCGTTCGAGCTGGTAGGCGCCGCAGAGCACCACGGTGACCGGACCGCCCTGGCCGAGCCGGTCGACGCTGTCCGACGCATAGGACTCGGACAGCTCGGGGTCGTCGGGGGTACAGGCAGGGGCTGTCACCGCAGATGCTGGGTGGTCGGCCAGCGTGTGCCCGCTGCCGTGCGGCAGGAACAGCAGGTCGCCCGCACCCATTCGGAGCGGCGCCGTGTGTGGGGTCAGGAGCCAACAGGTGCCTTCGAGGATCACCTGGAAGCCTGCTGACCCCGGTACGGAGGCGAACTGCTGTCGCCACGGGGCATGCCGTCGCACGTACGCCGACCGGGGCCGGCCGGTCCGCGCCACGCTGATCACATCGCTGAGCACATCCATGGAGCGAGCCTATGCATGAGACGTTCACGTATGAATACAGCACTATGACGCATGGATCGTCTCGATTGATGACCGTAGGTTCGCGGCATGAAGATGAAGACCGCGCGTATCCATGCGTTCGGCGACGCGTCCGTGATCCGCTATGACGACGTTCACCGGCCTCGACCCGCCTTGGGTGAAGTGCTCGTCCGCGTTGCGGCGACTTCGTTCAATCCCACCGAGGCCGCGCTGCGCGCCGGGCTACTGCAGGCGTTCCTGCCCGTGGATCTCCCCTACACACTGGGCTGGGACGTCGCCGGCACGGTTGCCGAGATCGGCCCGGGGACCGAGGGGTTTGCCGTCGGTGACCGGGTCGTGGGGCGGCTGGAGGGTGCGGCGGCTGCCGAGTACGTTTCGGCGCCGGGTGCACTGCTTGTTCCGGCGCCGGCCACCGTTCCTCTCACGCACGCTGCGGCCCTTCCCGTGGCCGGCTTGACAGCCTGGCAGGCGGTGTTCGAGCACGGGAAGGTGGCCGTGGGCCAGCGGGTGCTGGTCAACGGTGCGGGGGGAGGGGTCGGCGGGTTCGTGACACAGCTCGCCAAGAATGCCGGGGCCGAGGTGATCGCCACGGCCAGCGCCCGCAGCACCCTGGCGGTCCGAAGGCACGGAGCGGACCACGTGATCGACTACACCGCCGTGCCGGTCGCAGCCGCGCTCGACCGCCCAGTGGACACACTGCTCAATCTCATTCCGCTGAGCCTGCACGATGCTGCGGCGCTGGCATCTGTGGTACGGCCGGGCGGGCGGATCGTCTCGATCGCGACCCCGGTCGAGCCATCTGCCGAAACCGGGGTGACGGCGATGCACATGGTCGCCCGCAACGATGTGGCACATCTGGCGGCGCTCGTCGAACTCGTCGACACGGGGAAGGTCACCCTCGACATCAGCGCATCACACCCGCTGGCCGACGTCACGGACGTTCACCGCCTCAGTGAAGCCGGCCGAATCCGCGGCAAGGTCGTCATCATCCCCTGATACTCACGGCCGCGCCCTGTTACCGGCTCCCGCACCCACAACTCGGTGGGTACGTTCACGTGCACGCGGCTGAGCACTTTGGCGAGTAGGCCGACAGTAGACCTCACCCGTCCGCTTGATCGCCGCTCACAGCGCGACTACTGACATCCACGGCTGACATCAACGAGGCCGGACAGCGGCATACAGCAGCACCCCTGGGCGACAGCCGGAACAGCCGTCGACAGCCCCAGAGGCAGGCGTAGACCGAACTCCCGAAGCGGGTGTCGCAGGTTCGAATCCTGCCGGGGGGACAACGCGTTAACGCTGAGGTGGTAAGCATGCCAAGCAGTTCAGTCATCTGGGGTGCGAACCCCCGGAACTCAGCGAGGGCTGGTCCGACTTGGTAGGGGAGCCCGGACTGCGCTTTGGCGATCGCGCTGGAGAGCGCCTCCTCGCTCAGGACACGGCCCGAGGCCGGGTAAGTCAAGAGGCCGAACCCGCCCGCATTAACATGGCGAGGACGTCGGGGTTTGACCTCTTGAGCCTTCGGCGCCCGGACCGTGCTCGTTGACTACGCCTGGCCGGCGTAGCCGGTGTCGTGCTCCTCGTGGATCGCGGCGTCGACATCCTCGCCCCGCGACACATCCGGGAGTTGGCTGTTCGAGTCGGCGTCACCACACGCGCGCAGGCCGACGGCCCGATGGTCGGCCCGGTTCAGCATGTGACGTCCCAGCAGGAGATTCCGGCCCTCCGTAACGCGCCTGTCCACACCGGCACGCGATGTCTTCCTACCGCCGCGCTCAGGCTGGGGAGCAGCTGTATTCACCTTCAGGTGATCGACGTCGAGCCCTCCGTCCCCGACGCCTGCGGTGATCAGGCCCTGCTTCGGGTCGAGGGGCCGTTGATCCGCTCCGTCGTCACTGGTGCGACGGTGGTTCTTCCGTCGCGTGCCAAGGTAGAAGGCGGCGGCGCATGCGAGGAGTACGCCCACGGCCAGCAGGATGAGAATCCTGGTCTTGTGGCCGGTGGCCAAGGGCTTCTCGGCGGTCGCAGGCTCGGCCGAACTCGGCTTTGCCGAGGCTGAGTTCGGCTCAGTGGTGGCGCTGGATGGCTTGGAACCCGGGTTGTTGGGCGTGGTCGCGGCAGGGTTCGTTGTGGGCCTGGCGTCGTTGGTCGTTGCCGGATCTGGAACGGCAGCGGCCACGGGTCCGCTCGTCCGATGCGTGTGGCGAGCGCCCGAAGATCCGGTCTTCCGGCTCGGAGCGGCAGGGACGACGGCTCCGGTTGTGTGCTTCGGAGTGGCAGAGGGCACCGAACTCGCTGTCGTGATGTCGAAGGACGTCACGACGTTGCTTTGCCCGGTGTTGAGGGTGCACTGCGCGTCGGCTTGGAGCCACATGGTGCCCGCCGCGTTCCTCGCGAGGAGGTGAAGGGTGAGGCCGCCCGTTGTGACGGTCGCCTTGCCCGGGTGATTGAACGTGGGCGTGGTCACGCTGGCGGTTGCCCTGACATTGAAGGGACCGGACGCCGGTGCGGTGGTCTTGGTCATGCGGAACGGGACCGGCATGTCCAACTGCTGGTCGGGCGCGGCCACATGGGCCGATGCGTCCACCGTGCCCTCGATGGTTGACATGCCGTTGTTGGCCATCCACTGCGTGACACTCGCGTTCACCTTCGCCACCGCGTTGACGGCGATGGTCCTGCCGGGTTGGCCGACCACGATCGTGTCCGGGAGGGGCGCGGTGACCTCCGCCGTGAAGGAGTGGTCGCCGACCGCGTACGACGTGCATGTGTAGCCGAACGTTCGCGAAAGCTGTTGCGCGGCAGCCGTTCCGGACCCGATAGCGCCCACCGTCATGCTTGCCGCTGTCAATGCCGTTGCGGCGCCAAGGATGATCTTTAACCCTGGCCTGCCGCACCTGATGCTCATGATTTACCTCCGACCGTTGCTCAGGTGTGCCATTACTGAACGACTCTGATTTTCCCGAGAGTCGACATGCTGCTCAGATCACGTGCCCGGTACCAGATCGGCGGCGCCCGGACGATTTCGGCCAGCAAGTCTGTGCCGTCAACCGTAGGACGCGGCACGAGTGGCCTCAGTTCCTCCTTGAAGGATTTTCGCGCCTGACTGTACGCCAGGGACTCGTGTTTAGGTTTATCGATCTTCAAGGTACGGAGCACGTCCCGGGCGAGCGCGATATCGCGCCATGGGGAGGTATTACTGGCTGAATCTGTTGAGCGCGGGAGCTGCCGTGACGTTACCCTCGGAGTTGACCGCCTTGTGCCAGAAGGGGATTGCCCCTCCGTGCAGGAAAAACTGTGCTTCTGATGAAGGGGATGGGTCCTGTTGGTTGATGTCGACACCCTACTCGGCCAGATCGTGCCCGCTGTTGAAGCGGCGGTGGGTGCGTACGGTGTCAGCGTGCTGACCCGGGCCGAGGACGAAGCGGCCCAAGAGACAGTGCGGCTGGGGCAGCGACTGCTCGCTCGCATCCTGCACCGCGGCACCAACACCGAGTCGGTTGAAGCCGCCGTCACCGACCTTGCGGAGATGAGGGAGGACCGGGACGCACTGTCCGCCTTGCGCCTGCAGATCAAGAAGGCCATGGGGGACGACCCACAGTTCGCCGCGGAGTTGTCGGCGATGCTGCCGGAGCGCCCAGCCGTGCAAGCCACCGGCCCGCGCGCGGTGGCGGTCGGCGGGAGCAACTCGGGGATCATCTCCACCGGTGATGGCGCGAGGATCATCTCTGACGGTGTGCGTGGCACCGGGTTTGCGGGAGACGGCTCCGGTCGTGCCCACGTCTGACCAACCGGGCGCCCGATCAGTCTCGATCGGGCAGAACAACTCGGGCACTGTGATTACCGGCGACGGAAACACGGTCGTCGTGCACACTGGCGGAAAGGTCTCCGCCGAGCTTGCGCTGGCCGAACAGGCCAATGAGCTTGCGTTCGAGGTCCTGTCACGCGTGCGGGATGAGGTGGAGCGGCTGCGGTTGCTGGATTGGGTCTCGCTGCCTGTGCATTGGCGGCGGACATCGTTCGGGAGAGCGCCCATCGGCGGAGAGGACACCCGCAATGCCCCGAGCGGGGTAGCGGGTGGCCCCCTGCCGAGCCTGGCCGGCCCACTGGCCGAGATCATGGCGGAGTCCCGCTGGCTGATGGTGTTGGGACGGGAAGGTTCAGGGAAGAGTGTCCTGGCCCTGCATTTTGCGCTGAGCCGTTTGGAAGCGCGCTGTCAGGACCGCAAAGGGCCGGTTCCGGTGGTCTTCAGTCTCGGATCATGGAACCCTGACTCCGATTCGTTGCAAAGATGGATGATTGGCCAGTTGGAGCGGGATCAGCCCTTTCTCGCCGAGGCCGGCCCCAGAGGGGATACATGGGCCACGGCACTGGTAAAAGCGGGCTACGTGCTGCCGATTCTGGACGGGTTCGACGAGATCGTTGTCGATCTGCACAAAGATGCCTTGAATGAACTCAACAGCAGTAGCCGGCAGCTGGTGGTGACCAGTCGTCGGGAAGCGATCGAAACTGTCATGAAGGTCAGCGAGGACAAGGTCGTACCCTCCGCCGCCGCCATTGAACTGGTCGACCTCAGCTTGGACGAGGCCGTTGAATACCTGCAAAAGGTCACCGGTACATCCCCTGCCGACGGTACGGGCGTCACCGACAAACAAGGGTGGCCCTACGTCCTGGACGAGTTGAAACGTCGTTCGCCCACCCAGGCCAGGGCCAATCTTGCCTCCGCGCTGACCACCCCCTTGATGGCCACACTTGCCCGGTTCGCCTACGAGTCCGATGACCCGTCGGACCTGCTGAATACCAAAAAATTCGATACCCAGGACGCCCTTGAGAAGCACCTACTGGACTTCTTCATCCACACCGCCTACAAGCGCAATCTCGACAACAAGCCCGCAGAAGGGGTAGGAGGAGAGGAAGACCGGCGCCGGGTGGAAATACGCGCCCGGCACTGGCTCGGCTACCTTGCCGTACATCTGACACATCGCGGTATACCCGACATCGAGTGGTGGCAGCTGGGCACTTCCATGAAGCTGCGCTGGGCAATGCTGCAGGTCGGCGTCACGGTCGGAATCGGCTCCGGCCTTGTGGCCGGACTCGTTTACGGTGCGGAAGACTGGCTCTACTACGGACCCACGTCCGGGCTCATGGTGGCAGGTCTCACCGGCCCCGCGAACGGGGCCGCGATGGGGCTTGCCTTCGGGCTCATGCATGGGTTCGTCACGAAGATGAAGGCCGGCAGACCGAAGTTCGAACCGTCGCGCATGGAACTCAGTCTTGATAGCTGGTCGGGGACAGCACTGCGGAAGAACTTCCGCCCGAGAGTCATGGGCGGGCTCGCCGGTGGCCTCCTGTTCGGGCTCCTGTGGGCACTCGGAAGCGCGGCCTTCAATGCCCTCCTGGGCTCCCCCTGGCCCGTGATCGGACGGCTTGCGGGAGTGCTGCTTGCGGCAGGGATCGGCCTGGGGCTCGTGCTGGGCCTCGTCGCCGCTCTCGGAGCCGGGTTCGAGAAGGTCATCAGGAGAGAGCAACGCGTCGTCCCGTCGCTCCTGTTTGACGCGAGTCGCGCCACGGTGCGCAAGCAGCTCATCACTGTCGGGCTGGTGATCTGGGTCGTGTACGGGACCATGTTCGGGCTCTTGTCGAACAGCGCCTTCGCCGGATTCGGGGCCGGACTGGTGGCCGGATCCATGGTCGCTCTAGGGATCGGCACCATGACTGCCTGGGGGCGTTGGGTGGTCCTGGCCCGGATCTGGCTTCGCCTGGCGGGGCGGTTGCCGAGGGACCTGAACGCGTTCCTGCAGGACGCCCACGAACGAGGCGTTCTGCGCCGCCACGGCGCGGTGTACCAATTCCGCCACGCACGGCTCAAAGAGCACCTGGCCTTGAACTTTCATGAGGCGAACTGCCGGCATGCTGATCAGAAGGTCGGAGAGTGCCGTTGCGGTTTTGTGCGGCCGGGCGCGGACGCACGAGGCAACGGGGCTCCCCGTGGAAAGGAGATCGACCACGGCGAGGGGACAGCCCTTAAAGTCACCCCATGACTGAGGAAGTGCACGTGGCCGACGGCGTTGCGCACGGTTCCGTCGATCAGCGTGCCGGGCGGATGGCAGACAGTACGCTGAATCCAGCGTGATGGCCCGCAGCACAGTGTCCGCGTTCCGGATTCGGTGGAGGGCGCTGATTCTCCGAAGGCTGCGTCCATGGCCCTTTTCCGTCTTCAGTCTGATCTGGTCAGATGAAGGGTGAGGACGCCCTGGACGAGGTCGGTGATCCGGGTGGTCGTGCGCCGGGGCAGCAGCCGGAGGGGGACCGAGAAGACCATCTCGGCCGAACTGGTACTCAGGGCAAGGCTGCCGTCAGAAAGACGTATGCCCAGGTCAGCGGTGATGTGGCCGCCCAAGCGCCGTCGCTACCCAGGCTGAGGGCCAGGAAGCTGCGGCCGGCCCGGGTCGGCCGTCGCGGCTTCCTCTGGTCGTCGGCACGAGCCGGTAGCGTGACCGGGGGTGCCATCGTGGCTGACTGTCATCGGCTGAGGTGCGTGCCGCGACCGGGCGGATACAGGGGTCAGCCACGGTCAGTGAAGGGGGACCTACGGTCCAGTTTCGCCTCACCGGGTCTCGAAACACCAGGTCAGTGGCATGAACCGGTTGTCCCCGGCCGGACATGTGTCGACGGCCACAGCGAACGGGATACACGTAGGCCCATACTGAACCATGACAAAGCCTGCTGCGCCGAGGCGCCATCTGCCCACCAGCCCCTTCAAGGCCCCGGTCGCACCGGTTCCCAAGCACTTCGCCGTGGGCGACCAGGTCACACACGACGTGTACGGGCTCGGCCGAGTAATCGGCATCGAGGACGGAGTCGCGGCGCTCGTGGATTTCGGCTCGGCGCAAATGCGGATCCTGAGCCCGTACGGCAAGATGACCAAGCTGTAGGACCGCTGTGCCCGGTCACGGCACGCCAGGCCCCTTCGGGGACCTGTAACGAAAGAGAGTCCTCCCATCGATCTGACGTCGCTGTTCTCCGCCCCGGAAGGGCAACCCCGCTGCTCCACAGCCGCGTCGCCGCCTCCGGCGACCAATCCCTTCCAGGCCCCTGACTTCGGGGCAGACGAGACCTTCTCGCTCGAGGACGCGCAGGAGCCCGCCTCGGACATACGTGCGGCGCGCCCCGGGCACGCTTAGCTCCACCTCCACGAATGACGGTGGCGGCGGCAACTGGCCGCCGGCCGTCCGGCAGTGCCCCAGGACCGGAACCCGCGCTCCGCACAAACCGCTGCCGCCCCTCCACGCCCCCGGCCGGTTCCAGGAGAGCGCGGAGGACAGCCTGCGCCACAGCGCGGTGGAGCAGGACCTGAGGGTGCTACTGACCCCGTACGAGTACCGGGGATTGTTCATGACCCCGCAACAACCCTGGCTGTGGCAGGCCGGGGTTCGGGGCCGATGCGGATCAGAGCAGCGGGTCAGCGGGGCGCGTCCTCGGCGCGTGCGAGGGTGGACAGGTACGCGCGCCAGCCACCGTACGAGGTGATCTCCCGCGCGCCCTCGATGGCCTGGGGCTCGCAGAGGAAGCCGGGCACGGAGGTTCCGTCCGCGAGTTCGACGCTTCCGAGCGCCATCGGGCGGGGCAGCGCCGCGAGGAGGGCGCCCAGTCCCTCGGCGGGCAGTTGCCACACCTCGGCCTCGATCGGGCCCCCGCCTTCGCCGACCCGGACCAGACCCGGCTTCGGAGGCTGGGTGTCCAGCGCGTACAGCCGGTAGGCGGGCGCGGTCGTGGTCGTACGCACCAGCCGCCCGCCCACGGCGAGCAGTTCTCCGTTCAGGGGCTGCCCGGACAGGTGGGCGCCGATCACCGCGAGCCGCAGGGGCGGGGCGGTGAGGAGCCCGGCGATGCGTACGAGCCGCTCGTCCGTGAAGGCCTGGCCGATCAGCATGACGCCGAACGGCAGCCCGTCCACTTCGCCCGCGGGTACGGACACGGCCGCCAGGTCGAAGAGGTTGGTCGAGTTGGTGAAGCGGCCGAGCCGCGCGTTGGCGCCCAGCGGGTCGGCCGTGACCTCGGCGATGGTCGGGTGGCCCGGTGTCGTCGGCAGCAGCAGTGCGTCCGCGTCGCCCAGGGAGGCCATGGCCCGGGCACGGAGCGACGCCAGCCTCTCCTGGTCGGCGTACAGCTGGTGAGCCGGGATGGTCGCGGCTCGGGAGATGATTCCCGCCACCGTCGGGTCGAGGTCCGGCGAGCCCGTGTGCGCGTCGATGAAGGCGCCGACGGCGGTGTAGCGTTCGGCGACGAACGCGCCCTCGTACAGCATCGCCGCCGCTTCGGTGAACGGCGTGAGGTCGACGGGCAGGAGGTCGGCGCCCGCGTCAGCGAGCCGCTCGACCGCCGTCTCGAACGCCTCGGCCCAGCCCGGGTCCAGCTCGCCGAGCTGCCCGCGTTCCGGAACGGCGATCCGCCACGGGCCGGGGCGGCGTGGGGCCCGCGCCGGCAGGGCGCGCCCGGACGGTGCGGCCATGAGGGACAGCGCCCGCTCGGCATCGGGGAGCGTACGGGCGAACACCGTCACGCAGTCGAGCGACGCGCAGGCCGGGACGACGCCTTCGGTCGGGACCAGCCCGATGGTCGGCTTGAGGCCGACGATGCCGTTGAAGGCCGCCGGGACCCGGCCCGATCCCGCGGTGTCCGTGCCGAGCGCGATGTCGGCGATGCCGAGCGCGACAGCGACCGCCGAACCGGACGAGGAACCGCCGGACACGCGCTCCGGGTCGACGGCGCCCCGGACCGCCCCGTAGGGGCTCCGGGTGCCGACCAGGCCGGTCGCGAACTGGTCGAGGTTCGTGGTGCCGAGGACCACGGCGCCCGCCGCCTTCAGGCGGGCCACGGCCGGGGCATCGGCGTCCGGCTCGTACGCGTAGGCGGGGCAGCCGGCGGTGGTCGGGAGCCCGGCCACGTCGATGTTGCCCTTGACCGCGAGCACTGTCCCGGCGAGCGGCAGCCGCACGCCGGCGGCGACTTTCGCGTCGACCGCGGCGGCATCCGCCTCCGTCTCGGCCTGCGGGCGCAGGCCGATCCACACCTCGGGCCGGTCCACCTGCGCGATGCGCGCGTAGGCGGCCCTTACACGTTCCACCGCGGTGGTCATGCGGCTGCCTCCACGGCGTCGACGGGAGCGAGGACGACGAGCGCGGTGCCGGCCTCGACCTGGTTGCCCGGCCTGGTCAGGATCTTCGCGACGACGCCGTCGGCGGGGGCCGGGACCCGCGACTCCATTTTCATCGCTTCGAGTGCGAGGAGCTGTTGCCCGGCCGACACGCGGTCGCCGACCTCGACGTTGACCTGCCAGATGGAGGCGGTGAACTCTGCCTCGACCAGGTGACCGCCCTCCGGGACCTGGACGTCGCCGGCCGGCGGGGCGGCCTGGGCCACCACCTCGGCTCGTGCGAACTCGCCCGCCGCCTCCCAGGCGTCGCGCTCCGCGCCGAACGCGGCGCCCTGCCCGGCCCGGAACCGGTCGATCGACTCGGCGTTCGCGGCGAGGAACCTGCGGTACTCGGCGAGGGAGAAGGAACCCTCCTCGATCCTCGGGACGAACCGGCCGGACGTGATGTCCGCACGCAGTTCGAGGAGTTCGTCCGCCTCGACCGGGTACCACCTGATCCGGTCGAAGAAGCGCAGCAGCCAGGGCCTGCCCGGCTCGAAGGCGCCGCGCTGCTGCCAGCCCGACCACACCTGTGTGGTGCGCCCGACGAACTGGTAGCCGCCGGGTCCCTCCATGCCGTAGACGCACAGGTACGCACCGCCGATGCCGACCGAGTTCTCCGCGGTCCAGGTGCGGGCCGGGTTGTACTTGGTCGTGACCAGCCGGTGCCGCGGGTCGAGCGGTGTGGCGACCGGCGCGCCCAGGTACACGTCTCCGAGTCCCATGACCAGGTATTCGGCGTCGAAGACTGTGCGGTACACGTCGTCGACCTTCTCCAGGCCGTTGACGCGGCGGATGAACTCGATGTTCCACGGGCACCAGGGGGCGTCGTCGCGCACGCCCGCCATGTAGCGGGCGATGGCCTCGCGGGTCGCCGGGTCGTCCCAGGACAGTGGCAGGTGCACGATCCGGCTGGGCACCACCAGCTCGTCGGTGGCGGGGAGTTCTTCCTCCACACGCAGTGCGATCTCGAGGAGCTCGTCCTGCGGCAGGACGTCGGGATCCGTCTTGACCTGGAGGGAGCGGATGCCCGGGGTCAGGTCGGCGATGCCGTCGAGCCGCTGCCCGGCCAGCGCCTCCGCGAGCGCGTGGATCCGCATGCGCAGCGCCAGGTCGAGGTGCATCGGTCCGTATTCGATGAGGAGGTTGTCGTCGCCGCTGCGACGGTACGTGACCGACGGGCGGGTCCCGGTCTCCTCCAGACGGGCGAGGATGCCGCCGTCCACGACGGTCTCGCGATCGGCGCGCGGGGCCACGGCCGGGTTCCGACGCAGCCCGGCGGCGGCCTCGGTGGTCACCGGGACGAAGCGGACCGTGTCACCGGGACGGAGCTGGCCCAGTTTCCAGCGCTGTCCGGTCACGATCGTCGCCGGGCAGACGAAGCCGCCGAGGGAGGGCCCGTCTGGGCCGAGGAGGACGGGCATGTCTCCGGTGTAGTCGACGGCGCCGACGGAGTACGGCGTGTCGTGGATGTTGGACGGGTGCAGGCCCGCCTCGCCGCCGTCCGTGCGCGCCCACCGCGGCTTGGGTCCGACGAGCCGTACTCCGGTGCGCGCCGAGTTGAAGTGCACCTTCCAGTCCGCGGCGTAGAAGTCGCGGATGTCGTCGTCGGTGAAGAACTCGGGCGCGGCGTGCGGGCCTTCGGCCGCGCCGATCAGCCAGGCGCCGCCGAACGCCGGGCGCCGGCCGAGGGGGACGACGGAGGTTTCCGTACGCCGCTCGCCGCCGTGCAGGACGTCGCCCGCGCGCAGGGCGCGGCCGCCGTGCCCGCCGAACCGGCCCAGGGTGAAGGTGGCCGCGCTGCCCAGGAACTCCGGTACGTCCAGGCCGCCCGCGACCAGTACATAGGTGCGCAGACCGTGCTCGTCGGGCGCCCCGACGGCGAGCGTCTGTCCGGCCTCGACGGTGACCGGCTCCCACTGCGGTACGGCGACGCCGTCGATCGTCACCGGTGCGGGAGCGCCGGTGACGCAGACTGTCGTCGGGTGGGTGAAGCGAAGGGTGGGGCCCTGGAGGGTGCACTCGAGGCCGGGCGCGCCTTCGGCGTTGCCGAGGGCGGTGTTGCCGAGCCTGAAGGACAGGTCGTCCATCGGCCCGCACGGGGGTACGCCGACCTGCCAGTGGCCGGTGCGTCCGGGCCAGTCCTGCACGGTGGTCAGGGTGCCCGGCGCGGCGACCTCGATGCGCGGCGTCGGGTCAGTGATCGCGGCGAGCGAGGCGGTGGAATGGGCGGCGGTGCGCACGTCGGTGTCCTGAAGCGCGGCGCGCAGCAGGCCGAGGTTGGTCTCGATGCCATCGAGGCGGGTCGCGGCTAGCGCCGCGTCCAGCCTGTCGAGCGCCTCGGCGCGGTCGGTGCCGTACGCGATGACCTTGGCGAGCATCGGGTCGTAGGAGGTGGTGACCTCGGTGCCGGTCTCCACCCAGGTGTCGACGCGGACGTCCTCGGGGAAGGCGACGCGGGTGAGCAGGCCCGCGCTGGGGCGGTGGCCGCGGGACGGGTCTTCGGCGTAGACGCGCGCCTCGACGGCGTGGCCCTTCGGCGCGGGGGGCACGGTGACGATCGCGGTGTCGCCCTGCGCGAGGCGCAGCATCCACTCCACGAGGTCGACGCCGTAGATCTCCTCGGTGACCGGGTGTTCGACCTGGAGGCGGGTGTTGACCTCGAGGAAGTAGGCCGTCTCGTGGTCGGCGTCGTACACGAACTCGACCGTGCCGGCGGAGCGGTAGTGCACGGACGCGCACAAGTCTCTTGCCGAGGTGGCCAGTTGTTCGCGAACGGCGTCCGGGAGTCCGGGCGCCGGGGCCTCCTCCAGGACCTTCTGGTTGCGGCGCTGCAGCGAGCAGTCGCGGTCGCCGAGGGTGACGACACGGCCCTCGCCGTCGCCGAAGACCTGTACCTCGACGTGGCGGGCACGCTCGACGAGCCGTTCCAGGAAGACGCCGGCCGAGGAGAAGGAGGCGGCGGCCACGCGCTGCACCCGCTCCCAGGCGTCGGTGAGGTCGGCGGCGCCGTGGCACGCCTGCATGCCGATGCCGCCGCCCCCGCCGGTAGCCTTGAGCATCACCGGGTAGCCGATCTCCTCGGCCGCCGCGAGGGCCGTCTCCACATCGGGCAGCAGCCCGGTGCCGGGGGCGAGCGGGACGCCCGCCGCGTGCGCGGCGCCGCGCGCGGTGTGCTTGGCGCCGAACAGCTCCAGCTGTTCGGGGGTGGGGCCGACGAAGACCAGGCCCGCGTCGGCGCAGCGGCGGGCGAAGCCGGCGTCCTCGGACAGGAAGCCGTAGCCGGGATGGACGGCGCCCGCGCCGGTGTCCTTGGCGGCCTTCAGTACCAGATCGGCGTCGAGGTAGGAGTCCTTGGCCGGCGCCGGCCCGAGCCGTACGGCCTCGTCGGCCAGCCGAACGTGCTCGGCCCCGCGGTCCGGGTCGGAGTAGACCGCGACGGTGCGCAGGCCGAGCCTGCGGGCGGTACGGATGATGCGCGACGCGATCTCGCCGCGATTGGCGACCAGCAGGGTGTCGAACGTCATGGGGGTTCAGCTCTCGTTCGGCTCGGCGATCGTCACCCGTACGGCGGTCGGGTCGAATCCGTTGCAGGGGTTGTTGATCTGCGGACAGTTGGACAGCAGCGCGATGACGTCGGTCTCGGCTCGCAGTACGACCTCAAGGCCCGGGGCCGAGATGCCGTCGACGATGCCGAGAGTGCCGTCCGTCTCGACCGGCACGTTCATGTACCAGTTGATGTTGGAGACCAGGTCGCGCTTGTCCAGGGCGTGCTTGCTGCCCTCGGCGAGGAAGTTCTCCACGCAGGCGTGCTGCGACCAGGTGTGGTGTCCGTAGCGGAGGGTGTTGGACTCCTTGGAGCAGGCGCCGCCGATGGTGTCGTGCCGCCCGCAGGTGTCCGCGACGACGGTCATCAGCGGGGTGTGCTCGTTGGACAGCAGCACCGAGCCGGTGGTCAGGAAGATGGTGCCCTGGGCCTGGATGGTGTCGGGAGCGCTGTAGCGCACGGAGGTGTCGCCGGCGTCGTAGACGAGGAAGTCGACGGCCTGGTTGCCGTGGAGGTCGGTGATGGTCAGCAGTTGGCCCTCGCGGACGACGCCGGACCAGGCGGCACGGGCGGGGACGACGCGGTCGAGGACGACGCGGCCCGCGCGGGCGGGGACGGTGGGGGCGGGGTCTACGCGGTCGGTTCCGTCGGTTCGGGCGGTCGTGGTGGTCATGCGATCCCCCTGGCGGTGAGGTACTCGACGGTGTTGAGGAAGGCGCGCCGGCCCTCGGGTGTGGCGTCCCACAGGGCGTCTGCGGGGGCGGTCGGCCTGGCGCGGTACGCGAGGACCTCCAGGTGCCCGCAGATGTACGCGGGGCGCGGGTCCAGCGGGTGCGGGACGTTGGCGAGCAGGACGGTGAGGGGTTGTTCGGCGCGCAGCGTGACGGACGCGCCGGCACCCGCGGAACCGGTGAACTCGGTGGTGCCGTCCCCGGCGATCCGTACCCCCTGGAAGAAGGAGACGGACGGCGGGATGTCCCGCGGGCCGAGGCCGTTCTTGAGGGCGGCGAGCTTGAACAGCTCACGCCCGGCCGGGGAGGAGGACTCAGGGGTCCCGTCACCGTACCGCTCGGTGTTGCGGGCGAGGGTGGAGGTGCCGGTGAGGGCGTCGTGCCGGCCGGAGGTGTCCTGGGTGACGGAGGCGAGGACCCGGCCCTGGTCGGACAGGAGCAGGTGTCCCGGGCCGAGGTAGGCGTTCCAGAGCACCTTGACGGTGTCGGCCGCGTTCAGCCGCTCCCAGGGGTGGTCGGCGCTGTACAGCAGGACGTGCGCGCACGCGTCGCCGGTGAGGTCGGTCAGCCGCAGCTCGGTACCGCGGGCGAGGACCTTGTGAGTGTAGTTGCCGCCCACCACGGTCTCGGCCCACACGAGATCCTCGGCATCGATGCCTTCTGGGGGCGTCGGCCAACCGCTCGCGGGAACTACGGGCATGGTGTCGGACTTCGCGCCCTCCTGGGCGCGTGCATGGTCGCGGGCACCATGGGCCGACGCTGTCACTGACGCAGTCGCTGGCGCTGTCGCCACGGCTTGACCTCCGGCTCGAGGGTTTTCTGTCGTACGACAGAAATTAGGGTCCGGGCGAGTCGGAGCCGTTGCCCGTGCGTTTCGCGGCGGTAACCGGGAACTCACGCCGGGAGTTCGGCTCGCGGGGATCTCGCGGGCCGGGTCTCCGCGGGTCTCGTGGGCCTGTGCGAGGATCACGGGGTGAGCCCGCCAACCACCCGAAGAGTCGGCCGCCCGCGCGCCCAGGAGCGTCCCGCCAGCGGGCTGGAGCCGCGCGAGGAGGTGCTGGCCGCCGCGGCCGAGCTGTTCACCACGCACGGCTACACCGCGACCTCCACCCGGGCGGTCGCGGAGCGGGCCGGGCTGCGCCAGGCGTCCCTGTACCACTACTTCGACGGCAAGGAGGCAATCCTGGCCGCCCTGCTCGAAGGGACCGTCCGCCCCTCACTGGAGGTCGCGCGCGAGCTGGTGGCCCGTACCGAGGCGGCCGCCGAGGCGCGGCTGTGGGCCCTGTGCCACTCCGACGTCATGCTGCTGTGCCGCGGTCCGCACAACCCGGGAGCCCTGTACCTGCTCCCCGAGGCGCAGACGGAGCGCTTCGCCGTCTTCCAGCAGGTCCGGTCCGAACTCAAGGCGGCCTACGGGGAGTTGCTGGCGGCTACGGAGCCGGGAGCGGTGTTCGGGGACGAGGAGCTCGCGGTCCGCACGGACCTCCTCTTCGGCCTGACCGAAGGCGTGATCCTCATCCGGCGCGCCGAGCCGGCCCGAGCCCCGCAGGCCCTCGCGGAGGCGACGGCCGACGCGGCGCTGCGGGTCGCGGGCGTGCCACAGCGCCGCCTGGCACGGCTGCGCCGCGAGGGGCGGCAACTCCTCGCGGCGCGGGGGTGACGACGGGTTCTCGGGGCGCGGACCGGCCCAACTCGTGCGACTCGGCTCAGGGCTCAGGGCTCAGGGCTCAGGGCTCAGGGCTCAGGGCTCAGGGCTCAGGGCTCAGGGCTCAGGGCTTCTACACGCTCGGCGCCCGCCCGGCCGGCGGTCACCCACTCACGCTCGAACGGCCTCGGGCTCGGCCTCCCCCGCACCTCTGGAGCCCTTCGCCACCGGGACGGCCCCTCCGCGGAGTCGGTAGACCGCACCGACGGCGATCGTGGCGCCGACGAACAGCACGGTGAACCACTGGAAGTACCAGTGACCTCCCGCCGGGTCGTACACCTCGGCCCGCGGCCAGGCGAGATTGACCGTCATGAACACCCCGTAGCCAACAGCGAGAACGTTGACCGGCAGACCCCAGCGGCCGAGGGAGAACAGTGGCCTGCCCAGTTCGTCGTGGTCGCCGGCGGATGTCGTCGGCCACTGCCCCCTCAGCCGCCGGACCAGCATCGGCACGGTGACCCCGGCGTACGCGAGGTAGAGCATCGCGATGCACGTGGTGCCGATGGCCAGGAACGCCTCCGGGGAGGCGAGGTTGAGCAGTGCGAGCGCCGCGGCGAGGGCACCGACCACCAGGGCCGGGACGAAGGGCATACCCGTGCGCTTCGATACCTTCGCCAGCTGTGCGGAGAAGGGCAGCATCCCGTCGCGCGCCATCGAGAACAGCATCCGGGTACCGGCTGTCTGGATGGCGAGCGTGGCCACGACGACAGCTACGGCCACGTCAGCGAGGAGTACCTTGCCCACGCCGTCGCCCAGGCTGCTGGTGAGGACGTAGCTCAGTCCCTCGGTGGCGAGGCGGCCGTCGGAGAGGCTGGGCGCGGCGAGGAGACCGCCGAGCAGCAGCAGGCCTCCGAGAACGCCTGCCGAGGCGAGGGCGCTGAGGATGGTACGCGGGGCGGTGCGGCGTGGGCTGCGGGTCTCCTCGCTCATCTCGCCCGCGCTGTCGAAGCCGATGAGGACGTATGCCGCGGTGAACGAGCCCACCAGCAGCGTCGCCACCGGCCCGCCCTCGCCGCCTGTCCTCAGCGTCACCCCGGCGCCGCGTTCGACATGGGTGAACAGCAGTACGACGATGAGGATCGCGCCGGTGATCTCGGCAGTGACACCGACCCTGTTGACGGCCGACATGACGCGGTTGTCGAGGACGTTCACGACCGTCGTCAGCACCAGCAGGACGAGAGCGAGAAGGGCGGCGTTGGCCGCCCCGGTCGCCGTGGTGGGCGCCGGGTCGCCGCCGACGAGCTGGAAGCCGGACCAGACCGGGGGCAGCACGACCTGCAGCGCGAGGGCCGCGGCGGCGACCACGACCACTTGGCCGACCACCATGATCCAGCCCGTGTACCAGCCGAAGACCGGGCTGCTCAGCCGGGTCGACCACTGATAGATCGCTCCGGAGATCGGGTAACGGGCGGCGAGTTCGGCGAAGCAGGCGGCGACGAGCAGCTGGCCGACGAGCACGGCGGGCCAGGTCCACAGGAACAGCGGGCCGCCGAAGGAGTAGCCGAGGGAGAAGAACTGGAAGACCGTGGTCAGGACGGAGATGAAGGAGAAGCCGGCGGCGAAGGACGCGAACCGCCCCATCTGCCGCCGCAGCTCCTGGCCGTAGCCGAAGGAGGCGAGCGAGCCGTCGTCCGTGACGCCGGCGGGTGGCGGTGCCGACGGTGTGGGATCGGTGGTCACGGTCATGGCGGTCCCCTGTCGCGGTGGCGTGCCCTGGAAAGATTCCTGTCGTGCGACAGAAATTAAGGACGCCCTGTTTCTGCCGGATATCGCGGCCGTGTCCCCGCCGTTAGCGATGTCGCGGATGTGGCGGGAGCCTGCGGATTCGACTTCCTGGGGGGGGTCAGCCGTGCCGTCCGGTTCTCGCCCGGGGCCCGGGGCCGCGGTGGGGACGGGGATGCCGCTGGCTCTCAGTTCGTTCGCGGCGCGTGCGCTCCAGGGCTCGGCACCAAGTCGCAGGAAGGTCTCGAGTGCGGCGTCGAGATGGGCGCGGGCCGCGTTGACCGCCCTGGGTCTGCGCAGTCTCTCGCCGTAGGCCAGACAGGTCCGGGCCCACTCGAAGGGCCAGCGCTGGGCGTCGGGGGTGGCGATGGCGCTCTCGAACAGGTCGTGGTCGACGGCGTCCGGGGTGGCCATCGCTTGGGCGGCGTCGGTCAGCATGGCCAGCCGGGGTGAGATGGCGGGGACGTGGGTCCTTCTGACCGCGGCCACGTGTGCGGCCGCTTCGGCGTGACGGCCGGTACGGACCGCGGCTTCGGCGAAGTCCAGGAAGAACCAGAGGGCATGGGGCTGATACGGCGGCAGCTCGTCAGGGGCGTGGCCAGGTGGCGGGCCCGGTGTTCGGATTCCATCCAGGTCGCCAGCGGCACGTCCGTTTGCGCCCGCGGGGAACGTCACACCGCTTCGGCGACGGGCTCTACGCCTCCAGGGTCTTCGCTGCGTCGCGGATGACGTCGAGGACGTAATCAGGGTGCGAGAGCATGGGCACGTGGCTGCTGTCGATGTCGAACGTCTTCGCGCCCATGCGCTCGGCGGCGGCCCGTTCCAGGTCCGGGTTCACCGTGCGGTCGTTGTTCGCGACGATGTACCAGCTCGGCGTCGTGCGCCAGGCGGTGCCGGGAACCTGCTGGTTGAACAGATCGGCGACCGGCACGGCGCCCGTCGCGAGCACGAGCTTCTGCTCCTCCGCCGGCAGATCACCGCAGAAGTCACCGATGCCCGACTCGCGGAGCCAGATGCGGCCGTCAGCGATCTCGATGTGATCGAAGACGGGCGTACGAGGGAACTTGTCCTGCTCGTCCTGCGAGGTCTCGTCCTCGTCCGGGCCGAGTGCGGCGATGTAGACCAGAGCGCCCACGCGGTCGTGAACACCCGCCTTGGTGATCAGGGTCCCGCCGTAGGAATGACCGACCAGCACGACCGGGCCGGGCACGTGGTCGATGGCACGGGTGACACACGCGACGTCGCCTTCGAGCGAGTCGAGGCCGTGCTGCGAGCTCAGGACCTCGTGGCCTTCAGCCTGGAGCGCGGGGATGAGCTTGCTGAAGCACGAGCCGTCGGCCCAAAGGCCATGGGCGAATACGACACTGGGCTTGCCGGGCATGACTTCCTCCTCCGTGGACACCGAGCCACAACGGTCCATCACTTTGAGTATCTCTACTTTTACTCTAAGCAATGATCCGGAATGCCGCTCGGTGTCAACCTTGCGGAAATCTCCCTGGGCGCGCCTCCGGAGGGTACGTCCTGACCGCTGCCGCCACGGACCACCGCATCAAGGCCGTGGGCACGGTGAGCGCAGTCGACATCGCCCGCCAGTTCCGTCTGGGCGCCGACGGTACACAGGACCCGGCCATCTACCAGAGCATGCTGGACGCGGCAGCCGCGGCACGCACCGCCGAAGCCATCGGGGATGGTGTCCAGACCTTCAAGCTCTTCCCGGTCACGGTGGAGGAGGCCCACGCGATGGGCGGACGGCATGCAGCCGACGGCTTCGAGTACTACCGCACGCCTCGCGGCGAACACCCGCGCTCGGGCCGGTTCCTGCCCTGGACCAGCATCGACCACAAGGAGCAGCACGTGGGCCCGGCCGTCGAGAAGCTGACAGCGTTCTACGAGACGCGTCTGTCACCTCCGTTCATTGCCCAGGATCCAGCAGCGCAGGGACCGGTGACACGACGTCCATCGACCGGCGTCCTCGCACTGGCGCCGCAGCACACCGATCAGGGAGGTTGACACGCGAACGCGCCCCCTGTTCGTGATCAAAGGCTTCGAGAACCTTGATCATCAGAGGTCGCGTTCGTCGTCTCCAACCCGGACGACTCGCCCGTTCAGTCGCGCACCCGCGCGATCAACGCGTCTCGCCGAGTGAGAACACATCAACCCTGGCCTGCGGCCCAGTCCGGCTCTTCCAGGATTTCGATCGCCGCGGCGGCGATGTTCGCGCCGGGGCCGCTTCCCAGCATCAAGAGCCAGTCCCCCGGCTTCAGTTCACCGGTTGTGACGAGGTGTTCGAAGGACAGCGTCTGGTCGCTCGCGCCGACATGGCCGATGGTTCGACCGTAGGACCAGGTCGTTCTGGACATCTCGATTCCCAGGGGTGCCGCCGCACGTTCTTCCACCCGCTCACGGGTCCAGTTGACGAATGCGACCTTGGTGATGTCCTTCATGTCGATGCCGGCTTCGTCCAGCGTCCGATCGACCACCTGTTGCTGCGTGGAGGCCATCTTCGAGCCCAGGTCGGAAGTTCGGGGAGCGGTTCGTTTCCAGTGGTCCTTGGCCGCGGCGAGGTCCAGCTTGGTTTCCCGCAGCGTGGCCCCCGGAGGAAACAACGGACCAGGGCCGCGATGCCGGGTGTCGTACTCGGGAAGGGTCACCGAATTGATCGACGCGAGTCGCGCGAAACCGCCGGCGGATGTCAGGACGAGAGCACAGGCCCCGTCGCCGAACACGGAGCCCGGACTGGACCGCCACCGGTCCAGCAGGGGGGAGTTGTAGTTGTCTGCCGCGGTGATAAGGGCGGCCTTGTGTTGATCCGTGGCCATCAGGTGGGTGGCGCTCAGTTCCATGGCGCCGAAGACGCCCATACACCCTTGTCGTATTTCGGCCGACGTGGCGGCGCCGGATCCGGTGTGGTGCTGAATGTAGTACTGCGGGCTCCACGCATGGGGTCCCTGGTACCACGTACTCGCGTACAGCAACAGGCTCAGGCTCGACGGATCACCCTGCCAGCGCTCAAGCGCCTGGCGGGTCGCCCGCAGGGCCATGTCCGGGGCTGAAAGCTCGCCGGCCATGGCTACACCGGTGATTCCGTCGCGAGCGGCGTCCTCAGCGTTCGTCAGTCCGCGTTCGACCGCCCACTCCATAGGAGTGATCTCGGGCAGATAAGAGCCCAGCGCGCTGATGAAAACATTAGGCGTCCTCATGCTTCTCCATTCTCGACCTCATCGTTCGCCGCCTGCGACGCAGTGGCGACCGGCGCCGTCACATCCGGCGGTCCCTTCCCGACCAGGAGGGCGCACGTAGTCCCCGCTTCAGAATCTTCCCGGTGGGCGTCTTGGGCAGTCCGGAAACGAACTCGACTGAGCGGGGTTTCCGGTAGGACGCCAGGTGGTTGCGGGCGGCTGCGGAGATTCCCTCTGCGCGCCGTGGGCGGCTGGGTCACATCGGCCAGGGCGAAGAGGTACGCCCGCTCGTCCGAGGCCGGTTGGAGAGCATCCATGAGGGCTTCCAGGACAGGACGGGAGACTCTGCGCGTCCGGCCCTGCTCCAGGCGCACCACGTAGTCGATGCTGACGTGAGCAAGCTGAGCCAGTTCCTCCCGTCGCAGCCCGGGCACGCGCCGCAACCGGCCGTCGTCGGGGAATCCCGAGCCCGCCGGATCGAGCGCGGCACGACGTGCGCGCAGAAACTCACCCAGCTCATTGCCGCCCGAAGCGGTGCCCTCACGTCCCATGACTCCACTCTCCCCACAACGGCCGGATTGTGTCTGGTACTGACTTCCACAGGCAGAAGTCAGCGCGTCAGGAGGCGCGTCCGTCCACGTGTCGTCAGGCCGTCGCGTTGAAGGCTCGGGAAGCAATACCTTGTGCGGGATCTCGGTCGTCTTCCGCGCCGGCGGCTGACCGCTGCGTTCCCGGCCCGCCGCCGACGGCTGTCTCACCAGGTCACCGGGAGGATGTGCAGGCCCACCAGGTTCTCGTTGTCCTTGAAGGGCAGTTCTTCCATAGGCACCGCGAGCCGCAGCTCGGGGATTCGCCGGAAGAGGGTGCCGAAGGCCACCTGCTGTTCGACGTGGGCCAGTGCGTAGCCCAGGCAGTAGTGCGGCCCATGGCCCAGCGCCAGGTTCCGCGACGGCGGTCGGCCGATGTCGAGCCGGTCCGGGTCGGGGAAGGCCGACGGATCCCGATCGGCGGCGTCCAGCTGGATCAGCACCCCTTCGCCGGCCCGGACCAGGGTGGTGCCGATGACGACGTCCTCGGTCGCGATGCGGGGCATGGCGTTGTGGGCGACCGTGGTGTACCGCAGCAGCTCCACCACGGCCGCGGCGTTGTCGTCGGCGGCGCGGAAGGCGGCCAACTGCTCCGGATGCGCGAACAGCGCCACCACACCGGTGGCGATCATGTACGCCGACGACCCGTGTCCCGCGTGGAACAGCAACTGCACCATCGCCACGGCGTCCTCGTGGCTCAGCTCCCCGGACCGCACCCGCTCGACCACCACCTGGCCCACCAGGCCCTTGCCCGGGTGGCGCAGTTGCGTCTCCACAAGGCGGTGGAAGTAGCTCTCCAGAGAGTCCAGGGCCCGGGTGGCCTCCCCCGGCTGCGTGGTGCGCGACGCCATGGTGCGGCAGAGCCCGTGCAGCACCTGACGGTCCTCCTCGGCGTCCACCCCGAGCAGTTCGCAGATGACGCGGATCGCGACCGGCATCGCGAAAGCCGACACCAGGTCGGCCGGACGCGGTCCCTCGAGCATGGCGTCGATGGCGTCGTCGACGATCCGCTGCACCCGGGGGCGCAGGGCCTCCATCTTCTTCGGGGTGAACTCCCGCATGAGCATCGCCCGTTGTGCGCGGTGCACGTCGTCCTCCCGGAACGCGTACGGCAGCACCCGCTCCAGTTTGGCCGCGGCGGAGGCCGAGGAGAGCGGAAACCCGGGGAGTCTGTAGTTCCCGCTGAGTCGGGACTCGCCCAGAGCCTGCACGGCGTCGTCGTATCGGGTCACCAGCCAGGGCCTGCTGCCGTCCCAGATTCTGACCCGTGGCAGCACGGCGGAGTGCTGCGGGCGAAGGTAGGCGGCGGGCGGGTCCAGCGGACATCGCGGGTCACGGGGAATCGGGTAGCCGGAGATCTCGTCCGGTTCGGTCATCGGGGCCTCGCCTCATTCAGGGGTGGGGAAACCGGGCGTCGTCGGTGCGGCCGGTGCGGGCTGCTGGGATGCGGCCGGAAGTCGAGCGCCTACCGCCGCTGGTGTCGGAGCCGCGTACAGCTCGCGCAAGGTGATCGGGATGCCCAACTCCTCGCGCAGCCTGCGGAGTACTCCGATCAGCTGCAGCGAGTGGCCGCCCAGAGTGAAGAAGTCCTGGTGCGGTCCGGGATCGACGGTGCCCACGACCTCGCCGAAGATCCGTGCGACGGACCGTTCCAGGGCGCTTCGGGGAGGGGCGGACCGGGGCGGCGGGTCCGTTCGTTGCTCATGTGTCCGGTGTGCGATGCCCGGGATCAGCGCGGAGAGGTGGCCGCCCGGGTCGGCGGTGACCGAGCGGAGTACCTCCTGGTAGGCCGTCAGCACCTCCCGGACGTCCGGCTCGCGCAGGGTGTCGCCGCTGTACTCACCCCATATCACCAGGCCGTCGTCCGCGCTCTCCTCCACCCTGACGGTCAGCTCGAACTTGCCCGGCCCGCAGGCGGCGGGAATCTCCCGCACCGCACAGCCGCGCAGTTCCAGGGTGCCCAGCGAATCTGCCGGATGGTGGGCGAAGTTCACCTGCACCACCGGTGAACGGACCGGGCTTCTGGGGGGTGCCAGCGCCGCGACCAGCTCGTCGAACGGCAGGTCCCGATGGCTGTGGGCCGCCACGACCCTCTCACGCACCCGAGTCAGCAGGTGGTCGAACCGGGGGTCGCCGGTGAGGTCGAGGTGCAGTGCGACCGTGTTGACGAAGAATCCCAGAACCCGCTGGACCTGGGGCTGTTCACGGTTGGCGACGGCCAGGCCGAGCAGCAGGTGCTGTTGGTCCGCGCGGTGCGCCAGTGCCACGGCGCACGCGGACACCAGCACGGTGAACACGGTCTGCCGCTGAGTCCTGGCCAGATCCCGGACCGCCGCCCCGAGTTCGGGGCCCAGCACTTGCCGGATCCGGCCGCCGCCCGGCGACGGACTCGGTCCGGGGCCCGCGGCCCCGCCAGGCCCGGCTGTCAGGTCGAGGACCAGCGGCGCGCCCGCCAGCTCGGCACGCCACCAGTCCACCAACTCGGCCCGCCGCTCCGAGGTCAACTGCTCACGCTGCCAGGCACCCCAGTCGGCGTACTGCACCGGGAGCGGCGCCGGCGGATCTTGGCCGGACGCACCGGGCAGGGCTGCCCGGTACAGCGCGCCCAGCTCCTCCAGCAGGACGTTCTGGGACCAGCCGTCCGCGGCGAGCAGATGGACGGAGAGCACCAGTAGCTGGTCGCCGGGCGCCAACGGCACCACCGCGATCCGTAGCAGCGGCCCTTCGGCGATGTCGAACGGCTGCCGCAGGAAGTCGTCGGCGCACCGCCGCGCCGCGGCTTCATCAGGTGCCCCGGTGCGGTCGAGGGTCCGGACGGTGATCTGCCCGGTGGAGCGTACGCACTGCACGGGCCCGTGCGCCGTGTCCGGGAAAACGGTGCGCAATGCCTCGTGCCGGGCCACCAAGGCGTCCACGGCCTGCTGCAGGGCACCGACGTCCAACGCGCCCGTCACCCGGAACCAGCGGTCCGTGCTGTGCGCACGGCCGGTGGGGTCCAGGCCGTGCAGGAACCACAGCCTCCGCTGGGCGAACGACATCGCGAAGACATCACCACCGACGCCGGTCATCGACTACCCCTCGTCTGCCGCACGTCTGGGCAGCGTGCTGATCGACGGTGCCGGGGCCGGCAGCCGCGGGACGGCCGCCGCCAGTGCGGCGACGGTGCGCTCGGCGAAGACCGTGCAGAGACCGATCTCTCTGCCCAGCTCCGAGCTTGCCTCGGTCGCGAACCTCATCGCCTGGAGCGAGTGCATACCCAGTTCCAGCAGATCGTCGCGCACCCCGACCCGTACCGCTCCCATCGCTTTCGCGGCCAGGCCGGCCAGTATCCGTTCCGTCTCATTGCTCGGCTGCTCCATGGCGGCCGTCCGGGCGGGGACGGGCTTCGGCAGCCGTTCCCGGTCGACCTTGCCGGCCGGGGTCAGCGGCCAGGTGTCGAGCACTGCGATGACGCTGGGCACCAAGTGGCCCGGCAGCCGGTCGGCGAGCGCCTGCCGCAGCCGGGTGCCGGACAGGGACCGGCCGGCGACGGCGATCGCGTAGGCGATCAGCCGCTGGTCGCCGTGCTCGTCCCGGTCGCCCAGCACCAGGGCGTCGGCGACGTCCGGCAGGGCGCGCAGGGCGGCCTGCACCTCTGCGGGTTCGACCCGGAAGCCCCGGATCTTCAGCTGGTCGTCGCCCCGCCCGAAGAACTCCACCACTCCGCCGGGCAGCAGCCGCCCCTGGTCCCCGCTGCGGTAGAGCCGCCCGTCCGGCAGCGGGCCGAACGGATCCGGCACGAACCGCTCGGCGGTCAGAGCGGGGGCGCCGAGGTAACCGCGGGCGACGCCCGCCCCACCGATGCAGATCTCGCCCACCACTCCCAGCGGCAGCGGGCGCAGCGCCTCGTCGACGATCACCACATGGGTGCCGGGCAGCGCGCTTCCGATCGGGACGTGCGAGGCGGCGGGGTCGGCCCATTCGGCGGTCGACAGGGCGGTGGCGAGGACGGTGGTCTCGGTGGGCCCATAGCCGTTGATCACCGTGGCGCCGGGTATTCGCCGGGCCTCACGGAACGCCTCGGCGGAGATCACGTCGCCGGCCACGAGCACCCGCTCCGGGCCGGCCAGCGCCTCGGGCTGTTGGCCCACCAGTTCATGGAAGACCGCCGTGGGCAGGATGGCATGGGTCACTTGCCCGCCGGTCAGACACTCGGCGAGGGCGGGAACGGTCCAGCCCGGCGGCAGGAAGTGGATGGCGGCACCGTTGAGCAGTGATCCCCAGATCTCCAGCACCGACACGTCGAACGCCGGGGATGTGATCGCCAGCATCCTGGAGCCGGGCCGCAGACCGGTGATCGCCGTCTTGTGCAGCCGGGCGGCGACGGAACGATTCTCCACTTGAACGCCCTTGGGCTCCCCGGTGGACCCGGAGGTGTAGAAGACGTAGGCCGGGTCGTCCGGGCGGCCTTCGGGCAGCGCCGCTGTCGGAGGGGCCGGCGTCCCGTCCGCGGTTGTGCCGTCCGGCCATGGGCCGACAGGTGCATCGGCGAAGAGTACCGGCACGCCGGCCGGTACCGGCACTCTGTCCACGAGTTCGGCCGTGGTGACCAGCGCGCGGGCCCGGCCGTGCTGTACCAACGCCGCGAGCCGGGTCGGCGGGTGAGCGGCGTCCAGCGGCAGATAGGCGGCGCGCGCGGTCAGGACGGCGAGCTGGGCGATCACCAACTGCGCGGAGTGCGGGGCGCAGACGGCCACCGTGTCGCCGGGCCCGACGCCTGCCGCCACCAGAGCGTGGGCCAGCGCGTCGGCGGCCGTTTTGAGCTCCCGGTACGTCAGGGGCCGCTGGCCCGAGGCCACCGCGGGCGCCTCGGGGGTTTCGGCGGCCCATTGGGCCACAATCGCGGGCAGCCAGGCGTCGGTTGCCTGCTGCTCAGGCCCGCGGCCGGTGGCGAGTACTCCGGCGAGGGTGGACGGGTCCATCAGCGGAAGAGCGCTCAACGGGGTGTCGGGCCGGTCGGCGACGGCCTCCAGCAGGTGCCGGTACGAGGCGAGCATCCCGTCGATCAGCAACGGTTCCACCAGCCCCGCGTCGAACTCCCAGGCGAGCGTGATGCCGTCCAGCGCGGCCCGCGGCGCGGGCCCCACCTGCTCGGGGGACGCGGGGACGTGCAGCACTCCGCCGGGCAGGCGCGAGACCTGGCCCGAAGCGCTGTAGCGGGGCACGGCGATCACCGAGACGGCGAACTTGGCCGAGCCGTTGCTGAGCCCCTCGATGAGGGTGACATCCAGCGGGTTGCCGGTGAGTGTTCCCAGCACGGAGTCGTGGCTGGCGAAGTGGGCCTGGATGAGGGGGTTGGTGTCGGCGCTCTGCCGGGTGGCCCCCGACTCCTCGAGGATCAGCTCGAAGGGGAGCTCCTGGTTGTCGTACGCCTGGTGGACCATCTGCCGCACCCGGCCGACGAACGCCTCGAACGTGGGGTCTGCGTGCATCCGGCCCCGGAACACCAGCGTGTTGACGAACATGCCGACCAGGTTCTCCGACTCCTGCCAGCGGCGGTTGGCCACCGCGGACCCGACCAGCACGTCCTTCGAACCGCTGTAGCCGCCGAGCAGCAGGAAGTAGACCGCGAGCAGCACCGTGAACAAGGAGGTGCCGTTGCGCTCGGCCAGCGCGTCCAGCCGGCGGGCGAGGTCGCCGGGGATCTCGATGCGCGGCGCCGGGCCGCGGAAGGAGCGAACTGCCCCGGCGTCGCCGTGCGGGAGACGCAGGACGGTCTCCGCCCCGGCCAGTTCCTGCCGCCAGAAGGTACGTTGCGCGGCCGCCTCCTCGCCGTCCAGCCACTCGCGCTGCCACTGGGCGAGGTCGTAGTAGCCCACGAGCGGCAGCGGACGTTCCGCCGGGATTCCCGCGGCGTGGTCCGCGTAGCCCTGCAGCAGTTCGCGGACGAAGACGTTGAAGGACCAGCCGTCGTGCACGATGTGGTGTTCCACCATCACGAAGATGTGTTCGGTGGCGGAGAGCCGCACCAGCAGCCAGCGGAACGGCGGTTCGTGAGCCAGGTCGAAGGGCTCGGCCAACGCGTCGCGTACCGCCGAGCCGAGCAGTTGGGCATGGAGGTCCGGGTCCCGGTCCGCGAGGTCCAGCACCTCCACCTCGACCTGCCAGGGGTCCACCAGCTCGCACCGCAGCTGTCCGTGCGTCGAGGGGAAGCGGCTGCGCAGCACTTCCTGCCGACGCACCAGATCGGTGAGGGCCGCGTTGAGCGCGGCGCGGTCCAGCGGGCCCGCGAGCCTTATCGCCGCCTGGGAGTGGTAGGCGTGCGCCTGCGGGGCGAACTGGTGCATGAGCCAGACCCGCTGCTGGGCGTACGACGGCACCGGGCCGTCCGAGGCGGCACCCGGCCGGGGGCCACGCTGTGCTGTGCCGTCCTGGGCCGTCGCCAGCGCGGCGATCTGCGCCACGGTGCCTCCGCCCAGCACCTTGCTGAGCGGCACCTCCACACCCAGGGTGGTACGGACCCGGGCCGCCAACTGGGCGGCGAGCAGCGAGTGGGCTCCTGCGTCGAAGAGGTTGTCGTGGATTCCGATCCGCTCCAGGCCCAGCAGCTCGGCCGCGATCCGGGCCACGCTCTCCTCCGCTCGGTCACGCGGTGGCGAATAGGCCCCCTCGACGAGCCTGCTCGGGCGGGGCAGCCGCGAGCGGTCGACCTTGCCGCTGTTCAACAGTGGGAAGGTGTCGAGGACTTCGATCCTGTCGGGCACCAGATAGCCCGGCAGCTCGGCGGCGAGCGCGGCGCGCAGTACCGGGCCCGAGACGGTGGCCCCGGGAGCCGCCACCACATATCCGAGCAGGTGCCGTTCCTCGAGGCCGTCGACCACCGCGACCGCGTCCCGTACCCCGGGCTGCGCGGCCAGGGCCTTTTCCACCTGCCCCAACTCGATCCGGGCTCCCCGGATCTTGACCTGGTCGTCGTCACGGCCGACGAACTCGATCTCGCCGCCGGGGAGCCGCCGCCCTCGGTCGCCGGTGCGGTACATCCGCGCGCCGGGCCGCGATCCGGACGGATCGGGCACGAAGCGTTCCTCGGTCAGCGCGGGTTGGCCGAGGTATCCGCGTCCCACCCCGTCGCCCGCTATGCAGATCTCGCCGACTTCGCCGTCCGCGACCTCGCGCAGGGCGTCGTCGAGGAGGTGGATGCAGTACCCGGCGATGGGCCGGCCGATGGGGACCGACGCCGTACTGGATGATGCCTGCCCGGCGGCGTCCGGCCATCCGCCGGCCCGCACGGTGTGCATCGTGGTGCACACCGTCGCCTCGGTCGGCCCGTAGCCGTTGATGAAACGATGCCGGGCAGCCCACCGGCGGGCCGTTTCCGGCAGGCACACGTCACCGATACTCGCGACTGTGGCGAGGTCCGGAAACCGCCCCGGATCCAGTGTGCGCAGCACCGGTGCGGGCAGCACGGCGAAAGTGACCCGCCGCTCCCTCAGCAGGTCGGCGAGCGGCTCCCCGCCCGAGGTGTGGCGGGAGTCGGCGATCTCCAGCCGGGCGCCGTTGGTGAGGGCGAGCAGGATGTCGAACAGCGCGGCGTCGTAGGCCGGGTGGAAGAACTGCAACACCCGGGTGTCCGCGCCGAGGTCCCCGCCCAGGTAGGCCCGTTGGGCATGGACGAGGTTGGTCACCCCCCGCTGCTCGATCATGACCAGCTTGGGTTCGCCGGTGGAGCCCGAGGTGCAGATGACGTAGGCCAGGTCGTCCGGCCTGGGGGCCGTGCGGGGCACGGGCAGGTCCTCACGGGATGGCGCGGGTTCGGGATCGTCGAGGTCGGCGAAGGGGACGCCCGGGACGGCGGCGCTCGCTCCGCGACCGACCACCAGGACGGCTCCGGCGGTGCGCACCACCCCGGCGCGCCATGCGGCAGGGCTCTCCGGGCTCAGCGGCAGGTAGGCGGCCCCCGTACGCCAGATCGCCAGAATGGTCTCCACGAACTGCGGCCCTCGGTCCGCGACGACGGCGACCAGGTCGCCGGCCCCCACACCGAGGGCGCTCAGCCTGGCCGCCAGGGCGTCGGTGTGCCGGCGCAGCTCGGCGTAGGTGACCTCGGTCGCCCCGTGTGCGATGGCGACGCGGGAGCCGCACTCACGCGCCTGGCGGTCGATCAGCTCCCAGGCGGCAGTCCAGGATTCCGGTATCGGCGAGCCGGGTGCGGTCGTCGCCACGGCCTGAGCGTCTGTCCGGCGTTCGGCGGGTGTGCCCTCGGAGTCTGAGAGCCCCGGAGGGGTCGCCCACGGGGCCTGCAGACGCAACCCGTCAAGCAGCCGCTCATAGGCGGTTCCCGAGGGCAGATGGACAGGGGACAAGGGGCTGTCGGACATGGAGCTGCCTCCCTCTGACCTCAAAGAATCGTCTGCCGGCGGTCACGGTCGCCCCCGGGGAGTCGGGTGCCGGGCGAACAACTCCCGCACCGCGATGCCGACTGACGGTTCGTGGGTTACGCCGACACAGCCTTGCGGTTGCCAGCAGATATCATGGCCGTGAACCTTTGGCCACAACGATCACTCTAGATCTCTCCGCCCGCATCCGTAAGTGGGATCACAGGGTGCGACGGTCCACGATTCGGGCGACCGCGTGCAGCAGGCACCGGCCGACGCGCAGTTGACTCCCCATGTCCGGCCGGCGCATGGGTTTGTGGTCGCTCCGGGGGTGAATCGCAGCAGCCCTACTGTAAGCACCGAGCCGCCCGCGACGGAGCCGATCGGTGAACTGTGCATACGGCACCGGCGAGGTGACGGGGATGCCGTCGCGAGGGTCGCTGCCGGGCACCCCGCCCGCCACTCGGAATCCGCGTGCTTCACGCCGGACCGAGGTACCTACTTCATGGTGAGCCACCGTGACCGCGGACCGCACCACGCGGGAGCCCGACCGCGAACGGCTCCTTGGAGAGGCTCAGGGGAGACGGCTCCCCACCTCGCCGTCTTCGAGGTTGCTCAGTCCAGACAGAACTCGTTGCCCTCGATGTCCTGCATCACGATGCACGACTCGTTCTCGTCATCGGCGGGCAGTAGTCGCACGCGTACCGCGCCGAGCGCGACCAGTCGCGCGCATTCGGCCTCAAGCGTGGCCAGGCGCTCCTCACCCACGAGTCCGGTGCCGACCCGCACGTCGAGATGCAGCCGGTTCTTGACGACCTTGCCTTCGGGAACACGCTGGAAGTACATTCGCGGGCCCACACCTGAGGGATCACTGCAAGCGAACCACGAACCCCGATCCTCGGGCGGCAGCGAGCGATTGAAATCGTCCCAAGTGGCGAACCCCTCCGGTGGCGGCGGTGCGACGTACCCCAACACGTCGCACCAAAAACGAGCGACGCGCTCAGGTTCCGCGCAGTCGAAGGTGACCTGGAACTTCTTGACCGATGCCATCGGTCCACCGTAGCAAGGGGCCTCTGTTGCCCAATTCCCTGCTTTCGATGCGCATGTTGACAAGAAGACGACCCTTGCGCGCCCCCGGGCGGCGGCGTGGCTGTCCGGCGGCGCGGTGTGGGTCGGGAAGGCGTTATGGGGTGCGGCCTTCGACGATGTGGAGGGACACAGGGAGCGGAGGCACCCAGTACGGGGTGTCGCCGCGCAGGATCACGGAGGCCGTCCAGTCACCGGGGGACGCGCTGACCCAGCGCCCACGCAGCTGCTCCAGTTCAGCGGGAGACGCGAAGGCGGCCGCGCCCGTGCGGCAAGCACCTGAGCAGCTCGCCGCATTCCTCGAAAAGAACGGCACCGCACGCGGATTCCCCTCCACGCTCGAGGTCTCGTGGAGGGGAATCGGGGAACTTCACGGGCGCAAGAAGCCCTGCGTGGTCGGCGCGTCAGCTCGTCTGGGACGAAGTGCGGCGCGGCAGCTTCCAGTTCGGTCGCGGGAAGTGGCAGGTGTAGCCGTTCGGGTAGCGCTCCAGGTAGTCCTGGTGCTCGGGCTCGGCCTCCCAGAAGTCGCCCACGGGCTCGACCTCCGTGACCACCTTCCCCGGCCACAGCCCGCTCGCTTCGACGTCCGCGATGGTGTCCTGGGCGATGCGGTGCTGTTCCTCGTCGGTGTAGTAGAGGGCTGAGCGGTAGCTGCGCCCGATGTCGTTGCCCTGGCGGTCCCTCGTGGTCGGGTCGTGGATCTGGAAGAAGAACTCCAGGATGTCGCGGTAGCTCGTGGCCGTCGGATCGAAGACGATCTCGATCGCCTCCGCGTGGTCGCCGTGATTGCGGTACGTGGCGTTCGGCGTGTCGCCGCCGCTGTACCCGACGCGGGTGGACACCACGCCCGGCTGCTTGCGGATCAGGTCCTGCATGCCCCAGAAGCAACCGCCCGCCAGTACGGCTCGCTCGGTTCCCACTGTCATCGGTTGCTCCCTCGCGTTCGAGCCGCTGTCCAGCGGGCTCGTTGACGTACGGTTCTCACGTTCATCCAGTTTATAACTACCCGCAAGTAACCATTTGGTCTGCCGGGATCGCCCGGCGGGCGCCAGGTCGGCCGGTCCGGTCCCCCCTCCCGCCGCACACGGCAGCCGCCAGGGAACGCGCTCGACGGTGCATGCCACAGCCGGTGCCGCGATGCGCGCACACAGTGATACGGGGGCCAGAGCGGGCACGGAACGCGGCACCCAGTGGGGATACCGCTGTACGAGGTCGGCGTTCACAGCGGCTGACAACGGAGCCCGGCGGCGCCGTCGCAGGCACGAACGGCACTGCCGGGCCGCAGGGGTCCTGCTGGACCTGCTGGACCTGCTCGGTCACCCTCGGCGGCTTGTCGGGCGTTCCGCCGCCCGGGTTGGTGATCTTGTCGCTGCCCGCCGTGCCGGTCAGGAAGCGGCGGGCTCACCCACCGGGACGGCCCGGCCGCGTTCCGCCACCATCAGGCGGAATCCGAGCTTCCCGCAGATCGGCGCCTGCGGGAAGCGGCCCTCGACGCACAGCTGGAGCAGCTCCGGAACCGAGAGGGCGGATCCCTCTCCGGCCGGAGGAGGCCGTCAGTTGTGGAGGGTGGTGTACAGGAAGGTGTTGGCCTGGGTGACGGCCGCCTTGGCAGCGTTGGTGTCCTTGAGAGCGTTGAGCATCACGAAGTCGTGGATGATGCCCTCGTAGCGGACGGCGGTGACGTCGTTGCCCGCCGCGCGCAGCTTGGCGGCGTAGGCCTCCCCCTCGTCGCGCAGGACGTCGGCCTCATCGGTGATGACGAGTGCCTTCGGAAGACCCTTGAGCTGGTCGAGGTTGGCACGCAGCGGCGAGGCCAGGATCTGCTCACGGTCCTTGTTGTTCGGGGCGTAGGCGTCCCAGAACCACTTCATCGCCCTGCGGGTCAGCCACGGTCCGTCGGCGAACTCGCGGTAGGAGCCGTCGTTGAAGTCGGCGTTGGTGACGGGATAGAAGAGCAGCTGGCCACTCAGCTTCGGTCCGTGCTGCTGCTTGGCCATGAGGGTGACCGCGGCCGTCATGTTGCCGCCGACGCTGTCACCGGCGACCGCCATCTTCGAACCGTCGACGTCGATCTCACTGCCGTGCTCGGCAACCCACTTGGTGGCGGCGTACGCCTGCTGAACGGGGATCGGGTACTGCGCCTCCGGGGACGGCGTGTAGTCGACGAAGATCACTGCGGCCTGTGCGCCGTTGGCGATCTGACGGACCAGACGGTCGTGAGTGCCTTCGTCGCCCAGGACCCAGCCGCCACCGTGGAAGTACATCACCACCGGAAGCTTGCCCTCCACGCCCTTGGGCCGGACGATCCGGATCTTCACCGTGCCCGTGGGGCCGACCGCCAGGGTGCGGTGCGAGACATCGGCCGGCAGCACGGGCACCTCCCCCGACTGGGCGGAGTCGAGGGCCTTACGGGCGTCGGCATACGACAAGGTGTAGATGGGCGGGTTCTTGGCGGCAGCGTCCGCGAATGCCTGGGCGTCGTGCTCCAGGGTGACCGGCGTGCGGTGGGCGGAGTCGGCCGGAGCCGCGATCGCACTGCCTGCGACGGCGAGTGCGGCGGCGAGCGGGACTGTGGCGATGAGCGCGGCCTTCCGGCCGGTGCGGGACGAGAACATCGGGGATCCTCACTTGAGGTTCAGGCAACGCGAAGAGGGGCCAGTCATTCCGCCGGCGCATGGCGAACGAGTCCTGCTGGTGCCGGCGTACTCCGTGACGTCGTCGACGAGGCTAAGCGCGCCTGCCCGCACGTTCTTGACTCCTCGCGCACAGCCTCTGTGCCCGCGCTGCACACAATTGCACTCCACTGAGCCTCCGCCAACTTGAAGGAGCAGGTCAAAGGGCTTGTGTGATCGATTCTCGGAGTGCTCACGCTGGCCGTGGGCAGGAGTCTGCGGAGAAGATCATTCGTCAGCGCTCGACTGCCAGAGGCGCCCGGGCGAGGTCCGTTGCGCTGGAGGACCTGGATGTGCTTGCGGCACCGAGTCCCTGCGCATCCGTCAGTTCGCGGCTGGGCGTCGGGGGGCGGCCCAGGCGAAAGGGATCTCCGAGCTCCCGACGGAAAGAATCCGCCTCTGAGGCGAACGTTTTGGGTTCCTTCTCCGTCGTATGAGGGACTGGAGGGGAACGCCGGCTGATGACCACACCACGAAGATTCGCGGCGGACGGTCCACTATTGGATCCGTCTGATATCGAACTGGTACGTGCCATGCTCGTCCTCGGCGGAGTCCCTTGGGGCGAGATGGAGGACGGGGTTCAGCAGGTCCGGATGAAGCTGCTGGAAGCCGGGGCGAGGATAGACAATCTGCAGGCCTGGTTGACCGTCGTCTCATCGCGGATCGCGGTCGACTGGCACCGCGACCGTGCCCGAGATGCGTCGTTACGGGACCGGCTCGCAGCTCGCTGGGAGGACCGGCCGCCCCCAGGCCAGTCCGAGGATTCGCGGCTGCTGGCCCTGGTCGTGGCTGAGGAACTGGAGCGAGTGCCCCCGGCGCAGCGCCAGATCCTCGCGCTGCGGTATTTCGCCGATCTGACCGTGCGGGACATCGCGGACCGCCTCGGCATTCCCGAGGGGACCGTAAAGAGCCGACTGCACAGCGCCGTGGCCGCGCTCGGTCGGCGCCTGAGGGACGTGGAGGTGCTGTGACGATGGACGGACCAGACGAGCGGGCCCATCAGGAGGCTCCGGCCGGGTCGCGACCGGGAGCGGACGAGGCCGAGCAAGCTGTGCGCCTCGCTCTGAGAATGATCGGCGAAGAGGCCGGGCGTACCGACAGGCCCGGGGACGCGGTGCCCGAGGTTCTGGTACCACGGCGGCCGGATCCGCGTCGTCGGCGCCGTACAGCCGCTGTGTGGGCTACAGCGGTCGCCGCGTGCGCCGCCGTGGCCGTCACCGTGACCTTCTCCGGCCTGCTCTCCGGAAAGGCTCCCGGAGACAGCGCGGCTCCACCCGGCACACGGTCGACCGCGGCAGCCGAGGGCGGGCACGGGCAGACGCTGCTCGAATGGATCGCCTGCGCCCGGACCATTGTCGTCGGCGATGTCACCGAGGTCGCTCCCAGCGGCAAGGGGCGGATTGAAGTTGGCCTCGACGTCGAGGAGTGGATCAAACCACCGCGGGGTGACCGCAGGATCACCATGGATGTGGTGGATCCCCGCGTGGCCCAGGACCGGCCACCGATCGAGGAGGGGACGCGTGTCCTGGTCGTCCTGCCCCGGCGCGCGGACCAAGCGGCGGATACCTTCGAGGGCGGGCAGCTGACCCAGTACCGCTCGGCGATCATTGCGGCGTTGGACGACGCGGGGCGGACGACCTGCCCGCCCCCCTGGAACTGACACGAACGCGCCAAACTGCCCGCGGATTGTCCGATTCCGCACAGCTACCCCTTGTATACGCGTTTTCGAGGGGGTCGTAATAAGGGCGCACGGTGGCGCATGAGACACCTGCTGTCCCATGCGCCACCTTCTGCCTGAGCGATCTCGTATGCCAACGTGTGCGAATGGGGGGGTCCCATGTCTACGAGACATGTTTCACGAAGAACGGCGGCGGTCGTCGCGATGGCCGTCAGCGGCCTGCTAGTCGCGGCGCCGTCCAGTTCCGCCGGGACTGATGCCGCGGCGATCGATAACATCGTCCCAACGTCCAACTACTACGTCGGATGCCTGCGCGGTGAGGCCAACGGAACAGTCTGCCAGACAGACAACGCCACCCTCACCTACTACATGGACTCTGGCGGTACCGACCAGCTGGAGGCGGAGGACAAGAACATCGTCCGCGCGATGCTCGCCAGCGAGTACTCGCCCACGGACCTCGCGGTCAGCTACGACTCCACCCCCTCGTGGAGCGGCAGCGCCGAGACGGACATCTACTACAGCGAGGGGGCCGTGCCCGGCAGCGACGAGGGCATCACCTTCTGCAACGACAACTCCCCCGGCAACTACAAATGCGACCAGCAATACGTCCGCATCGAGGGAGGTGGCTACTACACGCCCGGCCTGAGCTGTCACGAGACCGGCCACGCGGTCGGCCTGCTGCACGGGAACCTCTCCTACCCGGCAGTCCCGATGCAGGACTCCCGGCTGGGCTGCATGAAGAAGAGCGTCTCCTACAGCGAGGGGCTCGGCGCCAACCAGAAGACCAACATCAACACCGTCTACTAGGCCGGGGGAGCCAAGTTGAGACGCACAACGCGAAGAACCGCACGCATCGTCACCGCGGTCGTGGGCACCGCCGCCGCCCTGGCTCTCGCCGCCACCCTGACCGGCCTCGACAGCGACGAGGCGAAGGCGGGAGCACGGCAGGAACAGTCCGCAGTGGGCAACGCCGACAAGGCGTCCCACAGCTCCGGCATCCTGCTGGCACACGGCGCCGACCGCCACCCGTCCGAGACCGCGACGGACTGGGTCACGTACGCAGACCACGTCGTCGAGGTCACGCCGGTCACCGAGACCCGCATCGAACCGGACCAGGAGGCAGTCGACCGCGGCGAGGGCCTGATACTCCGCGATGTCAAGCTCCGCGTCGACCGGGTCCTGTGGTCCAGCGAGGAAGCCACCAAAACCGCGCCTCAGACTTTCAACTGGACCGCCCACGGCTGGATGTTCGGCGGCGGCGAGGATGATGACTCGTCCGTACTGACGGAGATGGCCGGAGAAGGCCAACCGCGGATCGAACTCGGCCACCACTACATCATGGCCATCGAGTGGCAGGAACCCCGGTGCGGCACCGACGACGGTGACATTCCCGGCCAGTGGCGGGGCCTGGGCTCCGGATCCACCCTTCCGTACGATGTCTCCACCATAGGGCAGGGAGAGTTCGAAGGTACGGTGCGCAGCACCGACGCCGCGCGCGCGGCCGTGGCAGAACGCGCGGACCCCGTCTACTCTTTGCTCGACGAGTTCACTGGCAGTGAGGCCTCCGGCCTGGTGGACGAACTGGCCAAGACGGAACCCGTCCCTGAGGAGCCTGACCCGTCCGCTCCTCCCGTCGGGGTGTGCGGCTGAGCCGGTCACACACGGCGTGCCGAACCGGCGCGATCCGGCACGCGCCACCACCTCCCTCCCATTGCCCGAGCAACTCCTCATCCGACTTCCGCGCTGAGAATCCGAGCTCTCGAGGGGCCGACTTGTCGGTTCCCGCTCGCCGTGACCGGGCGGCTTCTACCATCTGGTCCATGCTGGATCCCGAGCTGCTGGAACGGATCACCGCGCGTCGCGCGGAACTGGACGAACTCGAAGAACAGCTGGCCAAACAGCTGACGGAAGTGCGCGCCGAGCGGGACGAACTCGCCGTCGCCGAACGCGTCCTCGAACGAATGACCGGGCAGCTCGCCGAGGAACGCGCCTCGGCCGCGCCCATGCCCGGGCAGGTGGCCGGACGAGCAGTGATGCTGATCCCGCACCGCGAACCGGGCGTGGAGGAGGACTCGCTCCCGTGGGACTACCAGCGCATCATCGCCGCCGTGCGGCAGGCAGCTGGACCGGTCATGGCCCGCGAGCTCGGAGAGGTGGTGGGAGTGGACGTCAGCGTGCGGTCCAAGCTGGAACCACTACGCAGCAAGCTGGTCAGGCTTGTCGATCGTGGCTGGCTTCGCAAATTGCCCGACGGCCGGTTCGCCACCCGTCTGTGACCAGCAGTACCGCCACTCCGAGAGGCTCGGAACGGGCGTAACCGGGGTTCCCCCGGCGGCCGTTGGAATTGTGTGACGAATACCAAAGAACGCGCCGAGGACACCTGCCCGCTTGTCCACCAGTGCCGCCTGCCGCTGTCCACGCACACCGTCAACCACCTCGCCGACCTGCTCAGGCGCCATCTGAAGGCGATCCGGTCCCGGTGGCGGATCCTGCCACCGGGAAAGATCGCGGTGATCGTCCTGGCCGTACTGCGGCACGACCAGCGCCTTGCCGACATGGCCGGCGGCAACAACGTGTCCGAATCCACTGTCCTCCGCTGGCGCGACGAGCTGATCGGACTGCTCGCCGGCCAGGCACCACGCCTGGACCGCGCCCTGAAGAAGATCACCAAGCAGGGCGGAGAGGTGGTCCTGATCGACGGCACCCTCATCCGCACCCAGCGCCGCACCGGAAGGGCTGACCGGCGGAACTATTCCGGAAAGCACCGCGGCCACGGCCTGCACTTCCTCGCCGTGACCGACGAGAAGGGGCGCATGATCTGGATATCCGCCGCCCGGCCCGGCCGCACCCACGACAACACCGCCGCCCGCCACGACCGCATCCTGGCCCACTTGCGCGCCGCCGGCCTCGGGGCGTTGGCCGACCTCGGCTTTCGCGGCCTGGACAACGACGTTCTCGACCCTGTGATCGTCACCGGCTACATCGCCACTCGTATCCACAAGCTCACTCGAGGTGAGAAGGAGGCCAACCGCGTCCTCGCCGTCGGACGGGCACCGGTCGAGCACGGCTTCGCCCACCTCAAGAACTGGCGGATCCTCACGAAGCTCCGCACCGACCCCGCCCGCGCCACCCGCCTCCTGCGAGCCCTGCTCGTCCTGACGAACCTCGAAATCAACCGCTGACGGATGATGTTCTCCGCAGACTGCCGCTCACAACCAGCACGAGTACCCCGGGGACCGGTCATACCAGCCCTTTGACCTGCGACCTCAGGTTGGCGGAGGCTCACTGCAGTCCACTCCAGTCCACTGCAGCTACCTGCAGTCACCTGCACGCACCTGACGGAGGCCGAGGGCGTCGCTGGACCAACGCGACCCGGCGATCCGCGAGATGGCCCGTCGGCTCGGGCGTGCCCGCCGTCCACGATCAGCCGTGAGCTGTGACGCGACAGCCCTCTGCCGACGTGCCCACCACCGGACCGCCCGGCGCCGTGCTGCGGCAACCGCCGCACCAGCGACGACGCCGGCCGCTGACCTGACGGCCCATCTCGACCGGCGGTCCGAGGCCCGGGGAAAGCACTGGCCGGGCTGGTGCGGCAACGGTTGAATGTCGCTGTGAGAACACCTGGACACCGGCCCGTCAAGCCGTGGAGGGCAAGGACGCAGAGACGCCGGCTCAGCTGCCGGCCAGGGGAGTCGACCCCGATGAGGTGTGCGACGACATGACGCTCCTGACGCACGCCGTTGACGCGGAAGGCGGTGGCGCCTTGCAGAGCGGCGGACCACTGGCTGTGCGGGCGATGCTTGTCGACAGCGGCGGGCACGTCCCGGCCTGGAACAGCCGTCCGTCCTCGCCGACGAACCGCGCACGTTATTCGCCCTGCTGAACTGAGAGGTCAGATGGCCACCACCTCGCCCCAGCCCGCCGGCGTGCTCGACCGGCGGGCTCTCAATCGTGCCTTTCTGGCACGCCAGTTGTTGCTGGAACGACGGACGATGCCGGCCGAGGAGGCGCTCGAACACCTCGTGGGTCTGCAGGCGCAGGCGCCCGTTCCGCCGTACTACGGTCTGTGGACCCGGCTGGAGGACTTCCGCCCCGCTGAACTGGCCGGCCTTCTCACCGATCGGCGGGCCGTGCGTATCGCGCTGATGCGGGGCACCGTCCATCTGGTCACCGCCGCCGACTGCCGCAGTCTTCGGCCCTGCCTGCAGCCGTTCATGGAACGAAGCCTGAAGACCACCTTCGGCAGGGACCTGGACGGGCTGGATCCGGCCGAGGTCGCGGCGGCCGGCCGAAAGCTCCTGGAACAGGCTCCGCTCACCGTCGGCGACCTGAGCACCTCCTTGCGGACGACGTGGCCCGACCACCCCGCCCTCGCGCTCAGCAGCGTCGTCCGCAATCTGCTGCCGGTGGTCCAGACCCCGCCCCGCGGGGTCTGGGGACGGAGCGGACAGACGACGTACGCCACGGCGGAGGACTGGCTCGGCGGCCCCCTGGACGCGGAGGCCGACCTCGACTCCCTGGTCCTGCGCTGTCTGGCGGCGTTCGGCCCGGCCACTGTCAAGGACGTCCAGACATGGTCGGGGCTCACGCGGCTGCGTGCGGTGATCGAGCGCCTGCGTCCGCGGTTGGTGTCCTTCCGCGGCGAGGACGGCAGCGAGCTGTGGGATCTGCCGGACGCCCCGCGGCCGGATGCCGGCACGCCCGCGCCTGTTCGCTACCTGGCCCCGTACGACAACGCGATCCTCTCCCACGCGGACCGCACCCGGATCATCAGCGACGATCACCGCAAGGCGATCGCGACGAAGAACGCCGCGATCCCGGGGACGATCCTGGTCGACGGGTTCGTCGCCGGAGCGTGGCGGGTCGACCGGGCGCGCGCGACGACAACGGTCGACGTGCAGCTCTTCCACGCGGTGGGCAAGCGTCAGCGCGCCGAGCTCGTGGAGGAGGGAGAGCGTCTCCTGCTGTTCGCGTCGGACGGCGAGGGAGAGCGGGCGCTTCGCATCGCCGACGCCTGACCGCAAGACCGACGACGAGGGGCGGGCCGGCCGGGGTGCTCCCGGCCGGCCCGCTCCTCCTCTGTTCCTGCACGGGAGCCGGTCGGCCTCAACTGCTCTGTCGGGCAACGCTGGTCAAGTCGGCGGGAACGTCCCGCCGGACCTCGCCCGCGCACTCCGCCCGGGCGGGCGGCAGTTCGCCGTCGACCAGCTCCCGCATGCGTGGCGCATCGACACCGCCGGGCACCGTCTACCCGCCCTGGACCTGGCCGGCTGCGAAGGCTTCAGCGTGGTGACCGGATTTGCCGGAGCGGCCTGGGCGGAGGCGGCAGCGGTGTGCGCGGCGGAGTTCGGCATCCCGCCGAGCGTGGTCCGCATCGACGAGGACGGCGCCCGCGACGTCTGCGGCTCCTGGCAGTGGGTGAACGACGGCCTTGACGAGCGCGGTTGCCTGCTCGTCCGCCCGGACTGCGTCATGGCCTGGCGCCACCCGGTGCCGGTGGACGGATCCCGCACGGACGACCGCCGCACTGCGCGACAGCCGACGGCGGTGCTTCACCGGTGAGGGCGGCGCTGCACCGCTGACGGCCGTGCTCCAGCGCTGCCGGCGGTGCTGCATCCGTTGGCGTTTCCCCCGACCCGATCATCCTTGGCGAGGCGCTCGTTGAAATCGACGATGCGCGTCGTCGACCTCACCGGAGCGGTCCGCCAATGGGCGACATCCGCGAAAACATGTCGAGAAGGAAAGGAATGCTAATCTCCGCGGCATGCCCAGACTCATCGAGCCCACCACCCGTTTACGGGCCTCGTGGACGCAGGCGCGTGAGGAGTGGGGTCCCGACGCTCATCAGGACGGAAGCGGACTGCGGCTGGCAGGTCCGGATCTCGACAGCGTCACGGGCTTCGAGGAGTGGGTGAGGTGCCTGCGAGCGCAGTCCGACCGGTCGCTGCCCCTGCCGCAGGGCCGTGTGCACGCGACGCACCTGTGGATCGTCGAGGACGACACCTATCTGGGGGCGATCGACGTACGGCACTACCTGAACGACTTCCTGCTGGAGGGCGGCGGCAACATCGGCTACAGCGTGCGCCCTTCGGCACGTCGGCGAGGGCACGCCACCTGGGCCCTGCGCTCGGTCCTGCCCAAGGCACGCCGTCTGGGCCTGGAGCGGGTCCTGTTGACCTGCGACGACGACAACACGTCCTCCGCGCGCACGATCGAGGCGAACGGCGGTGTCCTGGAAGACGTGCGCACCACCCCTCTCGGGGTGAAACGGCGTTATTGGATCACGCTCTGACACCGCGTCCGGTGACAGTGCCGGGCCGGCGGCACCACCGGGCAGTGCCGGGCCCGGCGAGGTGTCGGGGCCCGCGGGGTGCGAGCTCGTCTTCGGCCGGGTGCTGCACGCCGCCGCGAAGGAGGCCTACGTCGTCGACGGCCGGCCCAACTCCGAGCTGTTGCGCCCCCTCACCAAACTCGGCGGAGACGAGTGGGGCACCCTGGGGAACATCATCCACTTGAACCGCATCCCCTACGAAGAGCCCTTGCCCGGTTCGCCGACGTGATTTGGTTGCGGAGACTCACATCACACACTCTTCGCTGTCACACCTTGTCGGGCTGTCCAATCTGTTGCGCGCAACGGCGAGACGGCCTCTTCAAGGTCCTCCGTCGGCGAGGACCGTTCGAGACCCATGATCCTGCCGTCTCCCTTCCCCGGTCACAGCCGGCTACTGGCGGGACCAGGCGGTTACCGCGCCCACGGACGGCTCCGAGCCCGGATCCCAGGGCAGGCACCCTTCGGAAGACCGATGTGCCGCCGGACAGGAAGCGCACGACGTGTTCACCTGCAGCGCAAACCGCGGTTACCGAGAGTCATGAGGCGTGCGCATTCCTGCCTCTCCAGTGTGAGTCGGGCCGGAACGATGCGCATCGCATAAGCGGGTGAGAGTGGATGGCGGGCGGCGTTGTGCCGACGCGGTAGTCGGCGTCGGCGTCCCCGTCCCGCGGTCAGCGCCCGTTCGGCCGACTACGTCACCCCGGTCAGCGTCGCGTAGACCACGATGTTGCCCAGGTAGCCGGTGCGCTTGGTGTAGCCGCCACCGCAGGTGATCAACCGGAGTTCGGGCCGGCCGGAACTGCCGTAGACCTTCTTGCTCGGGAACTTCTTCCTGTCGTACAGCTCGACGGCGCGGACGGTGAACACCGCTGTCCGCCGGTCGGCCCGGCTGATCTCGATGGTGGCGCCCTCGGTCAGGGCGCCGAGGTCGTAGAAGACACCGGGGTCGCCGGTGGGTGTGTCCAGATGCCCGGTGGCGATGGCGGTTCCTGCCGAGCCGGGAGCCGTTCCGTCCCCGTACCAGCCGACGGCGCCGGGTTTGCCAGGGGGTGGGGTCCGCAGCGCCCCTGCCGCATCGAGGCCCACTCGTGTCATCGGGGCGTTCACGCCGATGGCGGCGATCCGGAGCCGGACCGGGACCGCGGCAGGCAGCGGATGGACCGGGCGGATGAGGTCTGCGGAGGTTGACAAGGCCTGGGCCGCCGAGGGCTGCGGCGGCTGCGGTGGCTCCTTGTCGTGCAACCCGCTGATCAGCAGCAGCACACCTGCCGTCATCGCGCAGGCCGGAAGAAGCACTCCAGGGATGAACGGATCTCGGAAAGCGCTGATGTGGGGTCTGGGTGCCATCGCGGTTGAGCCTTTGCATCACGGCGGGCGCGTTGTAGCGAGTGGTGTGGGCCTCGCGGTGGGCGGGCCTCTCGGCTACCGGATCGATTCCGTTTCGGGGGCCGGTTACAGGCCGAATTGGACGGGGCCGCCGGCAGGGTCGGACCGTCAGGTCAGGTTGTCGTTCCGGCGGCGGCACATCCAGACCACACCCCCGGCGGCCGCCGTGACGAGCAGGCCCCCGCCCAGGGTGAGCCCCATACCCGTGTCCTCGGCCGGTCCGTAGCCGGCGCTGACTGAGCCGCTCGGAGGGCGGCCGGTGACCTGGTACGTTTCCGTGACCTTGGTCAGTGGCGGACATTTCAGGGTGACCGTGTCGCTGCCCGGCTCGGTTCCTTCCGGGATCTCGAACTGACCGGTGAGTACCCCCTCCTGTTCGCCCTGGAAGAGGTGGAACTCTCCCGCCACTTCCGACCAGCCCTTGCCGTAGTCCGCGTCACGGGCGCAAGCCCTCGTACTGACCGTGACCGTGGAACCCGGGTAGGCATTCGATGGGTCGATACGGACAGTTGAGTCATCGTTGGCAGCAGCGGCCGGGATCTGCAGTCCGAGGGCGCCGAGAGCCAGGCCGATGCCCGCACCCATGTGTGTGTAGCGCATGCGAATCCTCCAACGGAATAGTGTCCGGCCTGTCTGCGCGGCGCCTCTCCTGTGTTCCGCTCACGAGGCAACCGACAGTCCGTCAGTTCCGCAACCCGACGAGTCGCCAAATGTGTCACCCGGTCAGGTGCTGCGGCCTTCCTCCTTGCCCGCTTACGCAGGTCACCGACGCGAAGATCATCAAGGCTGATCACCCACCGCCCCGTCCCCATTACGGTGAAAGTCGACGGGGCGGTCTGCACAGTGTGGTCTGCCTCAGGCCGGCGCGGCGGGGGCTGCGTGACCTTCCCTGCGGGGCGGTGTGCCGCATCGTCACGTTCGTCCGCCAGTACGCGGCGACCGGCAGCGCCCGCTCCTCCAGCGGAGGGCCCCGGCCGGACCTCGAATGCGGCGTCAACCGCCTCAAGAGGCACCGGGCCGTGGCCGCCCGATACGGCAGGCTCGCCGTCCGTTGCGAACGGACCGTCCTCGTCGCGGCCATCAACGCGTGGCTGTGACCAGCACTCATGGGAAACCGGCCGGGTGGGCCGCGCAAGCGTCAGGAAGTCATGGCCGCTCGGTCGGACTCGCTGCGCAGAACGCAGAACTCGTTTCCTTCGGGATCGGCAAGCACCGCCCAGCCGGAGCCATCGGGATTCCGGTGATCGGTGACAAAGGTGGCGCCGAGGCTCAGCAGCCGTTCCACCTCCTGCTCACGCGAGGTCTCTGGGCGCAGACACAGATGGATCCGGTTCTTGACCGTCTTGGATTCGGGCACCTGGTTGAAGTGCAGCACTGGTCCCTCCGCCAGCAGGACCTGAGCCTCCGGATCCCCCGGTTTGTCCTCCGGATGCAGCGGACGGCCGGTCACCCCGCTCCAGAACCGGGCCAGCTCGTAGGCATCCGCACAGTCGATCGCCACGTTCTGCAATACCGAGACCATGCGTGCGAGCCTTCCTGATCTCGACTCCGGACGCCACCAGGTTGCGCTCGTTGTTCGCGCATACGGCAGGGCCAGGGCGGCGCGCTCGGCGTCGGTGAAGTACGGGGCGTGAGGCGGGCGCCTTGCCATGCGAGCACTTCGAACCCGGAAGGACGGGCCGAACCGGCTCCGACCCGGCGAAGCAAACAGCGTGGTCCGCCACCTCAAGGAGTGGCGGGCCACGCCTGCGTCCACGGTGCCACACCCGTTCCTGTTGCGCACGGGCTGGGAAGGTCCTCAACGGCCTCCGGGTGCGGGCCTGCGCTGTTGATGCCTGGCAGCGAGAACGTCGTCGTGGTTTCCGGTGCCGAGAGCGATCTCGGTCGAGTGCTCCGTTGGAGGCATCGACGGCGTGGATTCGCAACTCAAGGGCTCGGCCTACCAGATCAGGCACCAGTAGCCCTCGTAGCTTCCGATGCCGATGCGCGTGCCTTGTGGGACGAGGTTCGGGTCGGGCAGGCCCACGGACGCCATCGAACATGCGGGGTCACCGACAGCCCCGGCCGCGGCCATCCGCCGCGCGGCCGCCACCGCGGTGGGTGAGGTGGTCCATGTCGTCGTCGGGCCGGTCCTGATGGTGGCCGTCGGGGTGGGGGTGGGAGAAGGCGGACGAGCGGTGGGAGACGGTGCATGAGGGGCGGGAGACAGCGGACGAGCGGTGGGAGACGGTGCATGGGGGGCGGGAGACGGCGCATGGGACGAAGGGCTTGGAGCGGTGGACGTCCTGGGTCGCGAGGGCGGTATCGGGGGTGTGCTCGCTGGTGTCCGGGCGGCATGCGGTGTCGGCTGCGTCGTCCGCGGGGTCGTCGTGCGCGCGGGCGGCGGGAGGACGGTCGTCGGGCGGTGTGCCGACGGGTTGCTCGGTGCTACCGGTTGCGTGCTCGCCGGCGTCCGTGACGGTCGGGGCGCAGGGGTGCTTGTGGGCGCCGACGGTGTGGTGCCGGACGTCTCGGGTGCAGGGGTACGGGATGGCCGCGGGGACGGTGTCGGCAGGGAGATGGTTCCCGAGGCTGAGGGGCTGGGGCGGGGCGTACCACCCTCCGGCATCGCCAGCCACACGCCCACGCCCACGCCTGCCAGCACGACCACAGCCGCGCCGGCCGTGATCCACGGGGCCTTGCGAGACTGGCGCCGGTGACGGCTCATGCCTCCCACTGTCGGCCCACCTGCGGACGACTTCAACCGGGGGTGTCGCGGCTCGTGGGCGCGTACAGGCTCGACCTCGATACGGCAACCGCGTGAGCGGTCGCCAGGGCCCACTCGTCCTGCGACAACCGGTCCCACCTGCGCAGGCGCGGTATCAGGGCAGTGACCCCGGAGAAGAAGGACCGGACTGCCATCCGAGAGAAAAGGGCCGAACCGAACGTTGATCAGTACGCGATACGCGTCCTGCTGTACACCATCGTCACGGAGATCCGTCAGCCGTCCTGACTGCCACGCGAAGGCGGCCGGAACGGTCGTCCGGCACCCTGAGGAGAGCGATCGCCCACGAGGGTGATCGCGGCCCAGGTGACGAGCGATTCCGAGTGCTGCTCAGGTCTGGCACTGCTTCGTGGACGCGGAAGACCAGTTGCTCCAAACAGCACCGTCGGCCCGGGCATGCACTCGGATCTCGACCCTCACGGGGGCGCATACCCGGGTCGTGCTTCCCACCTCGACGGGACCGATCTCCTCGCCGGCCCTGACATAGGAGCGGCCAGTGCCCACCTTCGTCCAGGAACCGCCATCAGGACGTGAAAATGCTTCGTAGGAGATGTTCAGCCCCACTTTTCCGGTATTGCGCGCCTTGATGTACGCCGCCACGTCTCGTGTGGGGAAGGGGCCGGCAGATCCTCGCTGAGCGCTGATACAGCCGTTGACGGCTACGCGCCCAGTAGACGCACCCCCGCCACAGGCGATCCCTACTGCATGCGCGTTGCTCGGAATTGACAGCATGGTGAGCGCTACTGCGCCCAGAACCGTGCCGGTACGCCTCAGTCGCAAGGCCCTGGTCCCCTCTTTGAGTTCGTCTCCTCCGACGAGACCATGGCCCGCCCTGGAGCGAGGTATGCCATTCCGTCGAATCCTCACTCAAATGGCTACAAGTGGCGCTTCAACGGCAGGGCGTCGGTCGCCATGAGATGTGGCATGTCAGCCCGGCGTGCCAGTTGCGCGAGGTCATGCTGTCGGTTGCGTGAATGGTCAGGTCAGCAGCACGGGGATACTGGGGATCGAGCCCCACGGCGGAGTCCGCTACCCAGCGGCAACGACCTGGCCGGCCGTGACCTGAGGAGGATTGGGAAGCAGCGACGCGAGGTTGTCCCGTACGAAGTCCGCCGCCCTCTTGACCGACTCGTCCGCCCCGGCCTGGTCGGCATAGACGCTGGTAGACAGCATCACTCCACCCCCGGCGTCAACCCAGTAGTAGGCCACGAAGCCGGGTACTTGGCGGAGGAGGGGGACGAACCCCGCCTCCACTCGACGTCCCGCCTCGGCAGGGTCCGTCACTCCTTCGTACCGCCGAACGACTGCGTACATAGCTGATCTCCTCACGGATCCCGCGGCCACCTTGCTCGAAACGACATACCCCTGGCGCGCGTCTCCCGCTCGTGGAACGTTCGGAAGACGCTCGGATAGGCGCATGGGTCATCCGAACTGGGCACCTGCTGCGGGCGGGCGAAACGGGGCGTCACGGAAAACCGGTCTGGTTTGTTGGGCGATCACTGTGCTGGTGGCCTTCGTGGCAGCGGCCCGCATTCCAGCGGGTGTTGACACATCACCAGCGGCCCCATCCGCACTTCGTCCTGGCAAACCCGACGTATGCCGAACCGACCCGGCAGCGGTCACGGTCGTCCCGGCTCGGCCCACATCACGTGTTCGTGTCCGGGCGTCGCGACGATGCCCGGACCCGGAACCGGGCCGTCGTCAGGACCGGCCCCGCGCTCGGCTCGCCCGCGATGCGTGCCTGGAGGAGGTCGAGCAGGGCCAACGTCGTTTCCGCGGCGTGGAGTTCGACCGCCGAGATGGCGGGCCGGCTGTGCCGGGTGTGCTCGGAGTCGGAAGCCGCGGCGAGCATCGTCCGGTCGGGCACGGTGACGCCGCGAGACGTGAGGCCCGCGAGCACTCCGGCCGCCTGACGTCCGGTGTGGCACAGGATCGCATCGGGGATCCCCTCGTCCACGATCGCGTGCGCGATGTTCTCGCCGCCGTGCTCGCCGGCGCGCTCGGCCGACGCGTAGACGCGCGGTGTGATCCCGACGCTCTCGCACCATGCGCGGTACAACGCCTCGCTGTCGATGTTCCACGCGTTGGGATCGGTTCCGCGCAACAGCACGATCGATCGGGCACCGGACGCGGCGAAGTGTTCGTAGATGCGCCGGAAGCTCAAGTTGTCGTCCTCGGTGGCCCAGTCGGTGAAATCCGGGCGGCTGGGATCGCGTCCCAGCGTCACGTACGGGATCCCACGCCGTTCGAGGAGACTGATCACCGGGTCATCCACATGCGGCATCGTCACGATGTACCCGTCCAGCGACAGCGCCAGTGGCGGCGTCGGCCGCCTCGTCGGGTCGGGCACCAGCATCAGACTCAGCCCGCGGTCCATCGCCTGGGCCGAAACAGCACCGATGTAGCGACTGAACACGTCAACTCCCCGCGGCGCGTACTCGCCCAGCGCGTCCAACGACCGCATGACGAGTCCGATCGCCCCGACCGACGAACGTCGCAGGCCGCGCGCGAGGGCGTCGGCCTGGTACTCCATCTCCTCGGCGATGGCCCGCACGCGCAGTCGGGTGGCCGTGCTCAGCGTCCCGGTGCCGTTGAGGGCCATCGAGACCGCCGCGACCGAGACGCCTGCGCGCTGGGCGACGTCGCGAATGGTGATGCCCTTCGATCGAGCCACGGCGACCTCCTTGGTTCGTACCGTCCGCTGTTGCCTCATGTCGCCGGAGCGTGGTCGCCGACGCGGGCCGGGCGGCAGTGAGTACAGAGAGTGACGTCGGCGACACCATTGTATTAAACGTTTTACCTACCTAGCGTGTCGCCCGCCCCTCACCGTGACGGGCCTCACAGGCAAAGGTCGGACAGCACCACCATGAAGCTCCACACCCTGCGCACGACCACCACCGACTCCCGCGACCGTGGACGCGAGATCGGTACGCGATTCGCGGACCAGGTGCGTGACGTCAGCGCCCGCTACCTGGCGCATTTCAAGGTTCTGGGCATCTCGGAAACGACCGTCCGCGACGTCGTCGACCACAGTTACGACGCCTTGCGCGACTGGTACCCGTCTCTCGTCGAGGAGTCCGACGGGATCGCCGAGGCGTCGGGAATCGAGCCGTGGCAGGTGGCAGCGGTCGGCGCACGGACCGAAGTACTCGCCGCCGCGCCCGGGAAGGGCGAGTGCACGACCGCCGTGCACCTTCCGCCCCTTGGCGGCCCGCCCGAGACGATCCAGACGTGGGACTGGCACGACTCGCTCACACCGGACGGCCTTCTGCTGTCGCTCGTGACCGGAACCCGGCGCCGGGTGAAGCTCTTCACCGAGTTCGGCACGGCCGCGAAGATCGGGGTGAACGACGCTGGCCTCGGCCTGCATTTCAACATCCTGCACCATCGCTCCGACAACGCCGCCGGCGGCGTGCCCGTCCACGCTGTCGCGCGTCGCGTCCTCGAGGAGGCGACCACGGTGGCGGAGGCCCGCGACATCGTCGCCTCCGCGACCGTGAGCGCGTCCACCGTGCTGACCGTCGCGACCTACCGGGACGGCCACGCCGCGGCGGCGTCCATCGAGATGTCGCCCTCCGGGTTCGCCGTGGTGCACCCCGAGGCCGACGGCTGGGTCATCCACACGAACCACTTTCTCGATTCCGGCCTCGCCGGCTGTGACACCAGCATTCCGGCGTCGGTGTCGGTCGAGCGGCACCAGCACGCGCAGGCGGTGCGCGACAGCATGACCGGCCGCTCCGCACAGGAGCGCGCGGCCGCCTTCTGCGGCGGCGACGGCGGCGCCGCCGTGGTGTGCGTCCGTGCCGACGATTCCCAGCCGGACCACGAGCGGTGGAGCACGTTGCTCACGGCATCTCTCGACGTTTCCGGCTTCGCCCTCGAGTACCGGGCAGGCAACCCCGACGCTGCGGCCCGCGAGGGCCTCGACCGGTTCTGAGCAACCCGATGGACAAGGACACGACCATGCCCGCTCACCTCTACCGCAACGCCCGGATATTCACCTCCGACCAACGCCCCTGGGCCGAGTCGCTCGTGGTGGTCGGCGACCGGCTCGCCTACGTCGGCGACGGCGCCACCGCAGCTCGTGTGGCCGGACCCGATGCCCTGATCCACGACCTCGACGGCGCGACCGTCCTCCCGGGATTCGTCGACGGCCATGCGCACGTGGTCGGCACCGGCGAGGCGGCGGTCCAGGTCGATCTCTGGGGCGCCAACACGGTGGAGGAGATCCAGCGGCGCATCCGGACGTGGGCGCAAGAGCACCCCGACGCGCCGCGCGTGCTCGCCACCGGGTGGAAACACGGCGACATCCCGGGCGGCCTGCCTGATCGGGGCATGCTCGACGCCGTCGTCGCCGACCGGCCCGTCTACGCGCAGGCCTACGACTTCCACTCCATCTGGCTGAACTCGGCCGCTCTCTCGGAAGTCGGCATCGACGACACCACGGCATCGCCACCGGGAGGAACGGTCCACCGCGACGAGCGGGGCGCGGCCACCGGCCTGGTCGACGAGACCGCGATGCACCACCTCGTGTGGCCGGTCCTCGACCGCTTCGCCAGTGACTCCGACCGTGACGAGGCCCTGACGGTCGTCCTTGCGGCGTACGCCGAGTCCGGGATCGTCGGTTCGACCGAGATGGCACTGGTCGAAGGCGACTACGAGGCGATGCGCCGTGCCGATGCGGCAAGCGCCCTGACCACGCGCATCGCCGCGTTCTGGCGCGTCCAGCCCACCGGCGACGAGGGGCGGAACCTCGCGCAGGTCGAGCGCGCTGTCGAACTCGCCACCCACCGCTCGACCCCGTTCCTGCGCGTGACCGGCATCAAGGTCATGGTCGACGGAACCGTCGACGGGTGCACCGCGTCGCTCGGAAAGCCCTACGTGAACGGCACGAACGCCGACCCGATTTGGAGTCTTGCCGAACTCGCGCCGGTGGTGGCCGCCGCGGACGCGGCCGGCCTGCAGGTCGCCATGCACGCCATCGGTGACGAGGCGATCCGGGTCGCGATCGGCGCCGTCGAGCACGCCGTCGCTGTCAACGGCCCCAAGGAGCGCCGCCACCGCATCGAGCATCTCGAAGTCGTCGACCCCGCGGACATCGACCGCCTGGCAGCACTCGGCATCACGGCGAGCATGCAGCCCGTGCACGCCGATCCGGCCATCCAGGAGAACTGGCGGCGCGTCCTCGGTGACGAGCGGGTCGACCGCGGCTTCCCGTGGCCCGAGATGACCGAGGCCGGAGCCACGCTCGTGCTCGGCACCGACTCCCCCACGTCGCCGCATGCGCCGCTGCCGAACATGTTCATCGCGGCGACACGGCGTTCGGCACTGGATCCGTCGCTGCCCGCCAACATCGCGAACTACGCGCTGCCGCTGGCGGACGCGATCGTGCACGCCACTCGTGACGCCGCCTGGGCGAGCCGCTCCGAGCACCTGCACGGCCGTCTCGCCGAGGGGCTGTACGCCGACTTCATCGTTCTCGACCGGGACATCTTCGCCCGGCCGCTCGAGGAACTGCTCGACACGCGAGTGCTGCGGACCGTCGTGGGTGGCCGTGTGGTCCATCACGCACAGCCGGGGGTGAACCGATGAGTGACGCCACCATGCCGGCACCCGTGCCATCGGGGCAGGTGAAGGCGAAGCGGCGGCCCGCCGGGGTGATGCTGCGGTTCATCGCCGCTCGCATCGTGGGGCTGCTGGTGACCTTGTTCATCGCGAGCCTGGTCGTCTTCGGAGCGCTCTACGCCGCGCCGGGAAGCCCGCTCACCTATCTCACGCACGGTCGCACCATGAGCCCCGACGCGATCGCCGCGATCAAGGCCGAGTACCACCTCGACGACTCCATCTGGCAGCAGTACCTGAGGTGGCTGGGTGGCGTGGTGCACGGCGACTTCGGAACATCGATCATCTACAACCAACCGGTGTCGTCGCTGGTCGGAAATCGCGCCTCCGCGACCACGTTGCTCGTCCTCATGGCCGCGGCGATCGTCCTGGTGGTCGGGTTGGCCATCGGCACTCTCGCCGGCCTGAGGCCCGGTTGGTTGTCGCGGTCGGCCATGGCAGGCGCGACGGGCGTCATGGCGGTGCCGACCTTCGTCGGAGCGGTCGTGCTGATCATCGTCTTCGCCGTCGACCTGGAGTGGTTCCCGGTGTTCGGCGCCGGCCGTGCGGGCCTCGACCAGGTCTACCACCTGGTTCTTCCGTCGATCGCGCTCGCGCTCGCCTCGGTCGCGTTCGTCGCGCGACTCGCCCAGACCGCGATCCGGCAGGAGCTGTCGGCCGATCACGTGCAGACGGCGATCAGCCGCGGACTGCCCCGCGGGGTCGTCGTACGCAGACATGTGATGCGCAACGCCGCGATGCCGGTGCTCACCGTCGCGGGTCTCACGATCGCGGGTCTGATCGCGGGAAGTGTCGTCGTGGAACAGGTCTTCCAGCTCGGCGGGCTCGGTCAGTTCCTCGTGAACTCGGTGCAGCAGAAGGACTTCCCCGTCGTGCAGGCGATCTGCCTGGTGTACGTCGCCGCCTTCATCGTGCTGAACACCCTCATCGACATCGCCTACACACTGCTCGACCCGCGCGTGTCGATCGGGAAGAAGGACTCATGAGCACGACAGCAGCGGTGCGACGTATCGGAGCGCGAAAGGCCGGCCGGCGCACGACGCGTCGTACGAGAGGCATCGGCATGTCCGGTTGGGTGGCGATCGCCCTCCTCGGACTCGTCGTCTGCTTCGCCGTCCTCGCACCACTCCTCTCATCACAGGATCCGAACGCCGTCAACCTCTCCGGCGCGTACCAGAGTTCGAGCGGCGCGCACCTGCTGGGCACCGACGCGAGCGGGCGGGACCTTCTCTCGCGCCTCGTCCACGGCTCCCGGACCGCACTGATCGGGCCGTTCCTCGTCGTGGTGATCTCGACGCTCCTCGGGACGATCCTCGCGCTCGCGGCCGTGTGGTTCGGCGGCTGGTTCGACCAGATGGTGGTGCGCGTCGTCGACGCCGTGTTCGCCTTCCCCGGTCTGCTGCTGGCGATCCTGGCGACCGCCCTGTTCGGGTCCGGCCTGAACGCCGCCGTTGTGGCGCTGTCCATCGCCTACGTCCCCTACATCGCGCGCATCGTGCGGAGCGCGGCGCTGCGCGAGCGCTCGCTGCCCTACATCGCGGCACTGCAGGTTCAGGGCGTGCACGGATCGCGGATCGCGTTGCGGCACATCCTGCCCAACGTGGGCGGGCTGATCGTCGCCAACGCCACGCTCGCCTTCGGGTTCGCCCTGATGGACCTCGCCGGCCTCTCGTTCATCGGCCTCGGGGTGCAGCCACCGACCTCGGACTGGGGCGCGATGGTCGGCACCGGTATGGCCGGTGTGCTGCAGCAGCACCCCCAGGAGGCTCTGTTCGCCAGCGCACTCATCGTCATCACCGTCGGCGCCGTGAACACACTCGGCGACCGGCTCACGGAGCGCTGGGAGGCACGCTCGTGAACGCACTTCTCGAAGTCGACGGCCTGACCGTTCGGTTGCCGGTCGCGGGCGAGTTGCGCACCGTGCTGCGCGATGTCTCGTTCTCGCTCGACCGTGGAAGCACTCTCGGTCTGGTCGGCGAGTCCGGTTCGGGCAAGTCGATGACGGTTCGCACCATCGCCCGTCTGCTGCCCGACGGCGCCGACGTCCGGGGTGGTGTCCGCTTCGACGGCGCCGAGGTGTTCGACCTTCGCACCGACGCCCTGCGGTCCTACCGGGCGAAGGACGTCTCGATGATCTTCCAGGACGCACGGGCCTACACGAACCCCGTGCGTACGATCGGCGACTTCCTCACCGAGGCGATGCGCACCAACGACCGGATGCCGAAGCCCGCTGCGCGCAAGCGCGCGCAGGAGCTGCTCGCCGAGGTCGGGATCGGGGACCCGGAGCGCCGGCTGCGGCAGTTCCCGCACGAGCTCTCCGGCGGCCTGCTCCAACGGGTGATGATCGCCGCCGCGGTCGCCGCGCGGCCTCGGCTCATCCTCGCGGACGAGCCGACGACCGCCCTCGATGTCACCACCCAGGCGGAGGTGATGGCGATTCTCGGGCGCATGCAGCGCGAGTACGGCATGGCGATGCTCTTCATCACGCACGACCTGGAGCTCGCCGGTGCCGTGTGCGACGAGACGATCGTGCTGTACGCCGGCCAGGTCATGGAGCGCCAGTCCTCGGTGCGGTTGCACGACGACCCGCTCCACCCCTACACGGCCGCACTGGTGCGGGCACGACCCGAGATCGGCCGGCGTGTCGATCGGCTGCCCGCGATCACCGGTCATCCGACCACCGCCTACGAGGCGCCGGACGGCTGTGCTTTCGCACCGCGCTGTCACTTCGCACAGGAGGGGTGCCGGACGGGAGTGCCACCCCTGCTGCAGATCGGTCCGTCGGGGACCCGGTGTGTCCGGATGCCCGGCCTGCGCGGCCGGATGGTGCCGCAGGAGCACGTCGGCTCCGCTTCGAACGAGGAGGTCCAGCGATGACCGAACCGCTGCTCGTGGTCGAGCACCTGACCAAGACGTTCGGCCGTGGGCGGGCCGAGGCGACCGCGGTCGCCGACGTGAGTTTCGCCCTGGCCCCGGGCGGAGCGCTCGGCATCGTCGGTGAGTCCGGCTCCGGCAAGACGACCACGGCACGGATGATCATCGGCCTGGAGCGTCCCTCCGGCGGTCGCATCATGTTCCGTGGCGAGGACCGCACACACCCGGCGCGTTCCGCACGCAGCCGCCGTGAGCGGGGCCGGGACATCCAGATCGTCTTCCAGGACCCGTACACCTCGCTCGACCGTCGCCAGCGCATCGGCGACTGCCTCACGGAAGTCGTCGGCGTGCACTCCCGGCTCGGCCGCGACGAGACCAGGAAGCGCGTGAGCGAACTCGCCGAGCTCGTCGGACTCGACGACCGGCAGCTCGCGGCACTGCCGAGGTCGCTCTCCGGAGGGCAGCGCCAACGCGTTGCCATCGCCCGCGCGCTCGCCGCCGATCCGGACATCCTCATCCTGGACGAGGCCGTGTCGGCCCTGGACGTCTCGATCCAGGCACAGATCCTCAATCTGCTCTCGGACATCCGGCAGAAACGCGGCGTGAGCTACCTGTTCATCAGCCACGATCTCGCCGTCATCCGCCAGGTGACCGACGACACGATCGTCATGCGTCACGGCGCCGTCGTCGAGCAAGGGCCCACCGCCGACGTGCTCGACAACCCTCAGGACCCCTACACCCGCCTCTTGCGCGACAGCGTCCCCCACAGCGGGTGGGACCCCGAAGCCATCACAGCCCGACACTGAACGGAAGTTCCGCAATGTATTCATCCCGCCCACGCAGACGGGCAACGACACTCGCCGTCGTCGCCGCCGCGACCACCCTCGTACTGGCCGGCTGCTCCGGAGGGAAGTCCGGCACCGAAGCGGCGACCGGGTCCTCCGACGCGCTGACGACCTTCACGCCCAAGGGCCCGGGCTCGGTCGACTCGATCACCTGGAACGTCTTCCAGGGCGAGCCCCAGACCATCGACCCCTTCCAGTCGGCCGACTACACGCCGAACATGATCAACTCGAACATGTGCGAGACACTGCTCGCCCAGACGCCCGACTACCGGATCAAGCCCAATCTGGCGACATCGTACTCGAACCCCGACGCGACGACCTGGGTCTACAAACTGCGCAGCGGCATCACCTTCTGGGACGGCTCGCCGATGACCGCCGACGACGTCGCGTGGAGCATGCGGCACAACCTGACGGACAAGTCGAGCTTCTACGGCTACCTGTACTCGAACGTCGCCTCGATCGCGAAGACGGGCGCCGGCGAAGTGACGGTGAAACTCAAGAAGCCGGACTACCTCATCAACGACGAGTTGGCGAGCTTCGCCGGTGTCGTCGTCCAGAAGAAGTTCTACGAGCAGCACGGCAAGAAGGTCGGTACGCCGGGCGTCGGTGTCATGTGCACCGGCCCGTACAAGTTCGGCAAGTGGACGCAGGGTCAGTCGATCAAGGTCAGCCGCTACGACGGCTACTGGAACAAGTCGCTGCCTCTGAAGGTGAAGAACATCGACTTCACCTTCCTGACCGACGACTCCGCGATCACCTCCGGCCTGCTCTCGGGCCAGATCGACGGAACGTACGGTCCGCCGATGGCCGGGCTGGCACAGCTGAAGGCATCGCCGGCGGGCAAGCTCTACTCGGGTCCCGCGCCACTGGCCGTCACGCTCGTGGTCGCGAACCAGAAGGGTGCGATGGGCAACGCCGACGTGCGCAAGGCGCTCCAGATGGCCATCGACTGGAAGGGCATCGGCGACCATGTGTACGGCGGTGAAGGGACCCCTGCTTCGCTGCAGACCGTGCCGGCCGTGTACGGCTTCGCGAAGGACGACCTGACCTCGTACGCCGACTCGGTCAAGACCGATGGCTCCGCGAAGATCGAAGAGGCGAAGAAACTGCTCGCCGGCGTCCCGGCCGACGTGAAGTCGAAGCGGATCAGCCTCGTGGTTCCGCAGCAGGCGGAGACGCAGCAGCTGGGTATCGGGATCAAGGACGCGGCCGACAAGATCGGCTTGAACTTCAAGCTCAACGTCGTACCCGCGACCGGCTACTCGAACTACCTGTACGACCCGGCGACGCGTGGCGACACCGACCTGCTGTACACGCAGTTCTGGCCGAACATCCCGAACCCGCTCGACTGGCTGGGCCTCACCGCGGTGACCGGCGGCACCTTCAACCAGTCCGGCTACACCGGCATCGACGGGCTCTACGCCAAGGCGATCGGCACGAAGGACGACAGCGCCCGCTCCAAGCTGGTCGTGCAGATGGAGCGGAAGCTGCACGACGAGATGAATCCGATGTTCTCCGGCATCCAGCTGACGAACGACGTGTGGCTCGGAAGCAAGATCACCGGGGCGCCGGCGGCGTTCGACTACGTCTACTACCCGTGGGCGGCCTACCTCAGCGGAACGGGCAAGTAGTTCTCGCGGGAACGGTGCGGGGCTTGTGTGCGGTTGCCGGACGTCCGGTTCGTCGCGCCGGTCCCGCCTGCCTCTTGGCCGACTCGGCGAGCAACCTGAGGCCGTACCCGAGGAGATCCCGGGATCCCAGGCTCCCCGGGATCCCGGGCCTCCTGGACCGAGTGGCCGAAGTGCCGGACCCGCGAGATCCGCGCGGTGCACGGCACACTTCCGAGTCGGTGCGGCACGCCAGGGCGGCCCGGTCCGAACCCGGGCCGCCGCGTGGCGCTCGCTCAGGCGGCGGATCGTTCCACGGGAATCCACAGAGTCGCGTCCGCCCGCGCCCCGTCGTTCGAAAGCCTCACCCGCAGGATCTCGGGTCCCGGCCTGCTCTGGTACGGGTTCGACGGGAACCACTGCTTGAAGGCTCCCCTCCCTGAAGGGAGGAGATTCTCCACCCTCCAGGGCTGATGTGGGATTCACGGCTCAGGCTGCCTCTTGGTCCAGCGGACCAGGAGGTCTCACGCCCTCGACACCGTCCGGGTTCCAACCTGCCCGGACCAGCATCA